>CAYQXB010000085.1:0-1952 GCA_964421475.1 uncultured Candidatus Saccharibacteria bacterium | reverse complement strand
ACAATTTCGCTCGGACGCACCGGTGTTGGATTATTCTTGACGCGCTCAATAATACCGTAATGCCACTTTGGCAATTCTTTGCTGCGGCTGCTCTCATTTTTTGCGAGGTCAAGCTCGTCGAGCTCCTCAAGCATTTTCTTCCAGTTCATCTTTTGTTGCTTATCAAGGTTGCTCCACCCCTGGATTGTGCGCACGTTAAGGCCGATTGCTCGAATAAACCACAGCAAAAAGAACGCAATAATCATCAGCGCGGTGATGGTTGGTGCGACGACACTCAGCGCAAATGGCAAAATGAGAATCGTCCAACTAAGCAGTCCTGGCAAAATCTCAAAAAATCGGTAGCGAAAGCCTTTTTCTTCCTGGTGCGGAATTTCGATGTTTTTCATCGCTGAACAAGCAGTGCGTTACTAACAAACAACGCCATCACCAGCAGTAATAGCCCAAGGCATAGCACGATAACAGCGTAGCGGCGGTGTTGCGTATACACGCGCATGCTGAGCAGAACGTGCATGACCACCACAAAAATCACAAAGATAATGAAGGTGATGAAGGTTGAGCCATCGCCTGATTTAAAAGAATTCACCCCAAGATTTGCGCGGTACTGGACGATGTAACTCTCTGCCTTGCTGCTATCGAGCCGCAGCAAAATCAGCAAACTCATCAGACCTGCAAGAAATGCGTTAACCGTCAAAAGCAGCAGAATTAAGCGGTCGTGAAGATAGTTTTTTGGGATATGCATATGTAAGAAGTTAGAAACTAGCTATTAGAAAATAGGATGCCCTCAGTATAAGCTTTTTGAAAGGTTGCGTCTATATTGTTTGGAGGAGCTAGCCCTCCTCTCTTTTGGCGCGGCGCGGCACGAGGCGAAGCCGAGCTTTAGGGGGAGGAGGTGTTATGCTGAATTTATTTCAGGATGGCACCGGAGGGGCTAGCCCCTCCTCTACTACTGGTGCGGGATGCGAGAATCAAACTCGCACTTCTTGCTTGGGAAGCAGGCGTACTATCACTATACTAATCCCGCAGATAAAGACTTGAGCACATATTGTAAGCTTGGAGCCGGAGATGGGATTCGAACCCACGACTTGCTATTTACGAAACAGCTACTCTACCAACTGAGTTACCCCGGCGAATCAGACAGCAACATTCTTGCGTCTCGTACTCGTTTACTTAATGGCCTTTCCTTTCTGCCCTTGCCCCTGTTTAAACCCGCGTATGTGGCCGTCAACGAATCGCAATTTGGACAAATTAAACGGAGATTGCCTTCATTATTATTTCTCCAATTACCGTCGATATGATCCGCGACGAGTGGCACCTTGCCAGTAACCACATTGATCTCAGCCCAGCCACAAACACAACACTGATCATTGTATTTTTCGCGTAAATACCGCTTCACGTGCCCTGAAACTATACCAAGTCTTTGAAGTCCCGTCACCTCCCCACCGAGCCACTGGTTTATATAAATTTTATACTGGTATGCAGCTTGGCATTTATTGCTGCAGTACTTATACCCGGGACGAGGAGTTGGTAGCGTACAAGTCAAACAATCTGATCTTGGTTTTTTAGGCATCGGCATTTCAAAAGTATACTAGCAAGAAACGACCACGGTCAAATATGATTCTGGTCGCTGTTTCGTTCTTGGATATTGCTTTTTGCCCCTGTTCTTGGTATTATCTGAGCTGTTCATTGCACCACTCTTGTACGCCAGACATGCGCATTTGAGCGTAGTTTCGCAGTTCTTATCGAGAAACGGAACAAGGCGTATAAAAATACGGTGAAGTGAGTATCGCAGATAAAACTGTGAAAATATGCCAAAAGGTTAACGGGTTGGCGGCTCCGCTGCTGAGCAGATTAACCGATGCGCGTGTTTGGCGAGGGCTCGTGGTACAGCTGGCCTAGTACGCCTCCCTGTCACGGAGGAGATCGCCGGTTCGAATCCGGTCGGGCCCGCCAGA
>CAYQXB010000084.1:0-3645 GCA_964421475.1 uncultured Candidatus Saccharibacteria bacterium | reverse complement strand
TCATGAGGTCACTGGCCCCGCATTTTCAGGGGGATGGGTGTAAACCCTTCCCCCCTCTCGAATGACCCATTAGCTTATTTCATCTTCCCATCAGCCCGGATGGCGGAATTGGTAGACGCAGGGGACTCAAAATCCCCCACGACCTGGTCGTATGCGAGTTCGAGTCTCGCTCTGGGCACTTTGCTGTATATTCAGAAGAACAACCCCTATTTTTGTTAAAGACAATTGACAAAAAATAGGGGTTTTTCATGGGTCCGGTATAGCTTAAGTATGGAAAAAAGTCGGTATAACGACCGGCTCCCACAGGAGCCACCCAGACGTTCCTAATAGAGTCCGATGGGTTGGGCAGGCAGGAAAACACTTGCCAGCCACGCAGCTGAAAGATTCGTTGCACGGAGTCTTGTTAAAGCTGAGGATGTTCCTCAAGCAAGGCTTTGACCGGCGCGGCCAGGTGCTTCTGCACGATCGGTGACCGTTTGGTCGGACGAGAGGAGACCGTCCGGCGCGAGCGGTCGGACTCTCTAGTTAATAACGGATCGATTCTGTGGGGGAAAGTCGCCTCCAGTTTTGCAAATCAAAGAGTTTAATGAATTGATCTCGCGTGGATCATAATATTTCATCTTTATCACTGTAATTAAATTCCACTTTGCTTTGTGCAACAATTTCGTCCATTACTTCCTGGAGCTGTCCGGACTTGATAACATCATTAAAAGCTTTCGCTAAATCCGTGACATTGATTACTTCTTCAACAGCTTTCATATAAGACTCAACAACAGATTCAATTTTATATTTAGAAATCGCTTGATTTCTAATCGCGATCCGAATCTTGTCTTCTGGGTCTATTGATTTGACAACGAATGTCACTGGAAATCGTTGTACCTTGTCGATGTCTAGAAAATATTTATTAACGTCTAATGTTTCGGTGACTTGAAAAAATCTTCCAAGAGGCTTCATTACGAAGTCAATTCCACCGTCGTTCGCATTAGTGCGCCCGGTTTTATATAGTGCTAACCCTTCTTCTACAACAGAATCCTTTGTCTCCCCAATCCATACGGTTTCCATACCATATTTAGCTTTTAAAACCGCGTAGCTCACAATTTCAAAAATTCGAGCATCAACGCTTGGTTGAAGTTGTTGTAAAATAAAAGCAACTGCTTGGTTAGGGTCTTTTTCGCCAATGTCAGTGATTTGTTTGCAGGAGTCCAAGAATCCTTCAAAAGCAGCTTTTTTAGTTGCTACATAGGCATCAATGATCTCAATTACTGCCGCGGCGATATTGTAAACGTAGTCGGCGCCATCATTGTGACGTACGTTGACTTGAAGAAAGTCTTCTTGAATCCAATATCGTTGGCTTTTTACATCACGGATGATGGGTTGTTTCTCAACAATTGGATAGAACTTCCTAAACTCGTCATTGAGGCGAGAGTTTAGCGCATGGTTCTGAAGTTTTGTACCAAACGGTAGCTCTCGCTGACGTTTGAAAAGATCGGAAAAACGTGCTCCCTCATACTTAGAGTATGAAATCCCTGCGTCACCAGCATAGAATCCTTTCCGTATATAGTCTTCAATTATTACATAGAGAGCGTAATGATTGGCAAACGCTCCTCGCGCTTTAGAGCCACGATTAGCAGCTCTTGTTTTACGGTTCAAATAGCCGAGCAAAGGACTAGATTCAAAAACATCCATTGCATATTCACCAAAGTGCTTCCTCAAAATTGAGATAATGGCACTCGTGAAGGCATGGGATGTAATTTCATATTTAGACATCGAATAATCCTAGCTCTTGGTCATCCGAGAGTTTAGCATGATTCCCATTCTTGATTATATGGGTTTTCTTTAACGGTTTAAGTTTCTCCCCATTATAAAAATCTGCGATACCTAGCCTTCGTAGGCCGATTTTTATGTATTCCTCTTGCATTTCTATACCAACAGTGTGACGTCCAAGACGCTGGGCTACTGCACATGTTGTAAATGTCCCAGCAAATGGGTCCAGAATAAGATTGCCAGGATTACTGCTCGCTTTAATGATTCTTTCTAATAGACTTTCAGGTTTCTGAGATGGATGCTCTTCGTATTCTTCCATACGATACCGAACACGTGGAATATACCACGCGTTTCCAGGGATTTTAGTCGATTTGTAAGGTGTAGGTACCTTCTTTCTATAGTCAATTAATTTGCGAACGGCGCCAGTCTGAGTTTCTACTTCAATACTGGAAGCGTTAAAGATGTAATTCTTTTTATCCTTTACACAATAGAGGATTGGTTCATACATAGAACCAAAATACTTCTTTGCTTGTACGCCAGAACTATCGTAATGCCATACGATTCGAGATAAAACGTCGACTCTATCTCGAATCCAAAGATCAAGATATGGCATCGCTTCGGTGCTAGTCATAATATACATGCTGCCACTTGGGCTTAATTTAGCAATGCAAAGGGATAGCCATCTGTAACACCATTCCACATATGCTATCTCTGATGGCCAGGTATCGTCAAAATTACCAAAGCGTTTACCTATATTATACGGTGGATCTGCAAAAATGAGCTCAACAGACCCATCCTCTATCTCAGTCATTGCATTAAGGCAATCTCCGTGATAGATAGTTGCGAGATCATTTGTATATTTCTCAAGACTTACCATCTGTTTATTTCCTTCAGATTATTTTGCGGTTGGTTTTCACATTCTTACAAGGCAGACATTCGTTCAAGACATTTAATGGATGTTGTTGCTAAAGAATGTGAGCTTTTCTATTTTTTTCTTGCAGGTTTAGTAAATATTTGGGTCGTTCCTTCTCTCTCGTTCCCAGCCCGAACAATTAAATCTCCTGGCTGTTTTCCAATGGCTGTTGCTACTTTATCAAGGGTTTCTAAGAGTACCTGAGTCGCACGATTTCCGTACATTGCATTAATGGTCGGATAACTTACTCCCGCTCTGCGGGCGACTTCACTCTGAGTGAGTCCAAGACTGTCAATAATTTCTCGGAGCTGAAAGCGAGCTGGCATAAAATGGAAATTAAGTATTATATCCCCGTAATATACAGCTTATAAAAGGCCTTTGACAACATGTAAGGGAGAAGGGTTAGACTTTTCACGAGTGGGGGTCACCTTGAACCGCGCCGGGATTCCCGGAGGCTGGATTATTGAAGTGCCAGCGCGGCAAAGTCAACGTTTGCGTACCGCGCTCCAAGACAGAATCACCAACCATAATAACAGCGAAGATGATTGAGTACATAAATATCCTTTGCCAATGATATCCACAAAACCGACATCTACTCATTGAACGCCGAATCTACGAGTCCGTCCACGACAATCTTTTGATCGAAACGCACGTAACAAAGAAGCCAAGCATAGCCGCAATAGCTCCCGCAGGATGGCCACCTATTGCAAACACAAGACCTGGAGTAAGGGTTCCAATAAATAGTAGAACACCATTTCGTGGTATTATATAGCGCACAATCGCGAAGTTGCCGACCAGAAAAAAATAGCGTCCCCCACATAGCACCATAGGCAATTGCAAGCCAACCAATCCCTGGTCTGCACCCCAAACCTGTACCAGCAGGACTCACTTTTTAGCTCACGTGTGGTCTGCGCCCCAAACCTGTACCAGCAGGACTCACTTTTTAGCTCACGTGAGAGGCTAGCGGT
>CAYQXB010000083.1:0-3657 GCA_964421475.1 uncultured Candidatus Saccharibacteria bacterium | reverse complement strand
CGTCAACTAAAACGACGCGCTTGTCCTTGAGCACGTCGCTGACCGGGTTGAGTTTCATTTTGACATCTCGCTTGCGAAGTTCCGCCGTTGGCTGAATGAATGTTCTATGAATATAGCGATTCTTAATCAAGCCCATATTAAACGGCACACCGCTTTGGCGCGCATAACCCAATGCTGCGGGGATTGAAGAATCCGGAATCGGAATTACTACGTCGGCGTCGACCGGAAATTCGCGGGCCATTTCTTCGCCGAAGCGTTCACGCACCGAATTGACTCGCTGACCAAGCAGCATACTATCCGGGCGGGCAAAGTACACAAACTCAAAGATATCCAATTTCTGTCGACCTTTTACAATTTGTTCGGAACGTAGGCCGTCGGAATCAACAACGACCATTTCGCCGGGGCGCACATCGCGCAAAAAAACTGCGCCGATCGTATCGAAGGCGCAGGTTTCGCTGGCAACCACATGAGCATCATCCATGGTCGCGATTGAGAGCGGGCGAATCCCGCACTCGTCACGAAATGCCACTAACATCGTGTTATCCATAGCGACTGCCGAAAAAACTCCCGTAAATAGCGGATAGGCTTTTTTAATTGCAGCGTCGAGCGCCAAACCTTCTTTGACGTACACGCCAATCGCCGCAAACATCATACGCGAATCACTAAAACCTTTTACCGAAATCTTGTGGGTTTTTAAAAATGCTTCAAGCTTGCTGGTGTCGGGCAAGTTGCCGTTGTGCGCAAAACTAAATTGTAGTTTTTTATCAACAAACGGTTGGTTCAGTTCCGCGGAGTTTCCGCCAGAAGTCGCATAACGATTATGCCCGATAGCAGTACTACCGGGCAATTTGTCTAAATTTTCATTATTGTACACGTGGGCAACCAGGCCGTCGGATGCATGACAATATATCTTTGCGCCGTTGCCGTCATGATGACTTGTGGCAATGCCAGAGCTTTCTTGCCCGCGATGCTGCAATGCCCACAAGCCATAGTACGTTACACGAGCCGCGCTATCATTCGCGCCATAAATTCCAAAGACTGCACATTTTTCTTTTGGTTTGTTAGAAACAATCATAAATTATAAATAAACCCTCGTGAGATTTCTTTAAAATCCCTTACCTCCAACTTGATCTTATCATACCCCTTATGCTGCGCGCTGTGCAATATATCACGCAAAAGTTTTGTTGTAGTTTTTTAGTTTAGTCGTCAATGTGATCAAGAATAAACTGCGCCCGCTCGGGGAGTGGCAGTACTGGCACGCGCACAACTTCAAAACCTGCATCTTTGTACGTGGCTTCGAGCAGCTCGGTGATTTTGTTCGCAAACGCTTCGTCTTCCGTTCGCGCATAGTCCTTTTCAAACACCGGCAACATCTCAAGCAAAAAAACTTTTTGGTACGCTGCATTATCAAAAATTTTTTGTAGCTGGCTCGAAATAGGGAAGTCATAATGTTTCAAGTATGCCTCGCTGTCGTGCATACCGCGGTCAAAAAATATTGTTTTAGTTTTGGGCAAGTCAGATTCAATATCGACTTTGAGTTTTACGATATCGTGTTGAAACTTTTCTTCATCGGCGCGAATTTCTTCGATTGTTTTGCCGCTCACTAATTCTTGATCGATCCAAGTTCGGGCCGCTTCTTGGACAGTTTTGTAGCCACGCTTTGAAAAATCATCAATCAGCGTTGTCTTGCCACTCGATGGCCCACCAGTTAGCACGTACCATTTATTCGCGGCCATACGTAATTGCCTCAACCCGCAGACCCGTCGCCCAACGAGCAACATTGCACCACACCTCACTTGCTTGAGCAGGATGCAAATACAACCACGCAACACCGGCATTTTCTGCAAGCCCGCGATCTTTAACCGGGTCGTCACCAACAAATATAATATCAATCGCACGATTAATGGCCGTTGCTTGCAGCTGGTTGCGACCTCGCCAAATCGTTTCGGCAAGATCCAACATTGGCGTGTTGGGTTTGGCTCGATCGGCTGCAGAAAGATTGTCGTAGCCCAGCTCAACAAGCACATCGTCTGTGATAATAATACCGGGTTGCAGCAGCTCCTTATCGTCGAAGGTCTTTTTAATAAAAGAGGTGTGTCCGGCTGAAAGCACCGCCGTGTCAACCGTGTCCGTATACGCCGGGTCTTCGTTGAGCGTCATCCACATCCAGTGGAAGGTATCCGTAAATCTTGGCCATGTTGCTCCATCTGGCAACGGCTTGCCAATTTGATCTGTTAAGATTTCGAGTTTTGTTGTGGTGATTTCATTGGCAAATTGCTCGACGACAGTCGTTGTTGCATCTGGAATAAGCACCCCGACAATTTCTGCGGGCGTGCGGTGGTTATGTCCGCCCTCATCAATAAATGCTTGCGCGCACTCCACGCCAAGCAATCCATCGATTGCCTCGGCATATGCTTCATCGACATTCTTAATGCCTGGTCCGGTTTCGGAGGTAAGTGCAATGGTGCCGTCGTAATCAGCACATAAGAGTCGTTGTCGTTCAAAGGTTTGGAGTTCGTTGGCGCGTGGCATAATCTTACTTCTTTTTTTTGGCGAGGTACGTCTGCCAACCTTTTTGTTGGAGTTGCTGATCTTTTTTTACGACATCTGCACGGAGTTTGGTTCGGAAAGCTTGGTATTTTTTGGCGAGTTTTTCGTCTTGTAAACTTAGGATTTCGATCGCCAAAAGCGCCGCGTTGTGTGCGCCGTTTTCGGGCATGGTAGCGAGCGGAATTCCGGGCGGCATTTTTATTGACGACCACAGCGCTTCGTGATCGTGGTGATCACGTTTAACCGGTACGGCGATAACGGGCAGGATTGTGTGCGACGCCGTCATGCCTGGCAAGTGCGCCGAACCACCAGCGCCAGCGATAATAACTTTGAGCCCGCGACCCACGGCTTCATCAGCATACTGCATCATCAGTTCTGGAGTGCGGTGAGCCGAAACCACGCGAACTTCATGCGCCACACCAAAATCTTCCAGCGTTTTTGCGGCGTCACTCATCACGTCCAAGTCAGAATCCGATCCCATAATTATGCCAACTAGCGGTTTCATGACTATATACTAACCTATATTCTAATTCTTTTTCGCGCAATTCGAGCCTTTTTGCGCGCTTCGTTAATTGTTTTGCCAGTGGCGGTAATGTGACCCATTTTGCGCTCTTGTTTTGTTGGCTCTTTGCCATACAAGTGCAAATGAACGCGCGATTTGGCCAGCGCTTTGTCGTCGCCCTTAATCTCAACATCGCCGTTTCGTTCGCCCAAAATGTTGATCATCACGCTGGCGGGCACTTGCATACGCGGATCGCCCAGCGGCAAGCCAGTAATCGCCCGAATGTGTTGCTCGAACTGTGAGGTATAGTTCGCTTCAATTGTGTGATGTCCCGAGTTATGCACGCGCGGCGCAATTTCATTCACCAACACTTTTCCATCTTTACTAAGAAACATTTCGATCGCAAACACGCCGGCACCCTGAAGTAACTGCGCAGTTTTGTAGGCGAGCTGCAAAGCAGACTTAGCGTGTTTTTTGTTGATTGGCGCAGGCGAGAGCACCTCGTGACAAATATTATTTTTGTGAATTGTTTCAACGGGCGGATAAACAGCGATCCGACCCTTCATATCGCGCGCCACAATCACTGCAAGCTCCTTGGTAAATGG
>CAYQXB010000082.1:0-3714 GCA_964421475.1 uncultured Candidatus Saccharibacteria bacterium | reverse complement strand
TTGATATCACCGTCGAAGACGGCCATATATTCGTGCTCGGAGACAAC
Organism: uncultured Candidatus Saccharibacteria bacterium; assembly: GCA_964421475.1. Classification (GTDB taxonomy): domain Bacteria; phylum Patescibacteriota; class Saccharimonadia; order Saccharimonadales; family JAGQNJ01; genus CAYQXB01. The sequence continues at coordinate 3,667 of CAYQXB010000082.1, read as the reverse complement.
CGCTCAAACTCGCAGGATTCTCGCGTGTTTGGCCCTATTGACACCGACACTATCAGCGGCACGCTACTGCTGAGGATTTTCCCGTTTAGCGGGCTTGAAAGCTACTAGCGCTATCTCGGCTATTTCGAAAGCACATCAATAATTTTTTTGAGTTGCTGATCATCGGCAAAGTGAATTTCAAGTCGTCCACCTTTTGCCGTTCGTCGAATGCTGACTGGCGCCGCAACCTTTTGCGATAGTTTCTTCGTTTCATCTGTCTGGGTCGCCATTGTTTTCTTGATTTCTTTTGCCGTAGTTGTACCCTGTTTGGCCGACGTAACAAATTGCTCTGCCTGGCGCACCGACCAGCCGTATTTTTGGATACTATCGAGGAGTTCCCGTTGTTTTTCGGGCTGACCTTTGAGCGCCAAAATAGCACGAGCGTGCCCTTCGGTAATTCTATTGTCTCTGAGCGCCAGTTTGGCCAACTCTGGCAGTTGCAGCAAGCGCACAATATTGTTTACGGTTGGCGGCGCTTTGCCAAGTCGCTTGGCGATATCGTTATAACTCATACTAAATTGTTGGTGCAATCGCTCAATCGAAAATGCTTGTTCCAGGGGCGACAAATCAACCCTCTGGACGTTTTCAACCAGCGCGATCTCGAGCCGTTCCAGATCTTCGGTGGAGCGTACAATGGTCGGCACTTGCGCAAGTCCGGCAAGTCGCGCGGCTCGCCACCTTCGCTCACCGGCAACAATCGTAAAAAAATCACCGTGTTTTGTCACAACCAGCGGTTGCAGAATGCCAAATCGTTTAATTGATTCAGCTAATTCCTGCAAAGCAACTTCGTCGAAATGCTTGCGGGGCTGGTCTTCACTCGGTTTTATCTGATCCAGGTTAAGTTTCTGAATTCGCTCCGAGCTATCAAGCAAAATGCTATCATCAAAATCATCAGGGAGTAGCGCGCCGAATCCTTTCCCCAGCCCTCTGGATGTCGACTTAGAAGTAGAATTTGCTGCCATTTAAGCCTTTCTGCCCATCCGTTGATCAATTTCTTTTGCCAGCTGTTTGTAGGCTCGTGCGCCTTTCGACCACTTGTCGTGCTCTACTACAGTTTTACCAAAGCTTGGCGCTTCTGCCAACCGTACATTACGCGGAATAATCGTGTTGCAGAGTTTGTCGCCAAAGTGTTTTTTAAGCTCAGCGAGCACATTATCTGCGAGCGTTGTGCGACTATCGTACATGGTCACCACCACCCCAAGGAGTTCAAGTTGCGGATTCAAGCTTTTGCGGACTCGCTGAATAACATCAAGCAGCTGGCTCAGCCCTTCGAGCGCATAATATTCCGCCTGCACCGGAATAATGACCCCTGTTGAGGCGGTCAGCGAGTTTATCGTTAGCAAGCTCAAAGCTGGCGGGCAGTCGATCAGCACGTAGTCGTAGGTAACGTTGGCTAGCGCGCGCTTTAATTGACTCTCGCGGTCGGCTTTTTCGACCAATTCAATTTCGGCATTGGCAAGGTTGGGGTTGGCAGGCACAATGGCGAGCCCGCTATTAGTATCGATAATTGCGTGTTCGACAGGGGTCTTTGCAAGTAGCACGTCATATATGGTATTTTGTATGGAATTTTTATCAATGCCTAGTCCGCTCGTTGCGTTCCCCTGAGGGTCAATATCAACAATCAGCACGCTCTTACCGTTTTTGACCAGATACGCACCAAGATTAACAGCGGTCGTCGTTTTGCCGACCCCGCCTTTTTGATTGATGATACTTAGTATATGTGCCACGATTTTTCCTTATACCCCAAAGTTACATACTTAAGATTACCATTTCACCGCCCGAGACACCACACCGAAACAGCACAACATAACATAACCTAACTAGCCGCATAATACCAGCTTTATTTTACTGGCGTTTTTGTATTCTCTACCGTCTTATCATTCTGGACCACTCCTCGTCCATCGTCATCCTGAACTCGCTTCAGGATCCAGATGGCAACTTACAGTCAAAACCATACTATGCAATAAAACCCCAGCCCCCAAGAACGAACCCTGGAATCACGCTCCTCCGCTCCTACAAGGGCATATTATCAGATACTACAGGGTCGCAAAATATTCTGAGTTTCGGTTTTACTCTAGCGGACACCCCACAAATAAATCACCAAAAATTGTGGCGCAAAATATGGCGCGTAAATGGCGCGTAAACTCTAGACTGTGCTATAGTTTAGAATATGGTCTACTGCCCAAAATATCAGATAACAGATGAATTACTGACAAGGATTGCTGAAATTGAATCAATCCGTACAAAGGTCGCCGGTAGCTATATTCTGCCGGAACGCGAGATAGAACTGCGTCACCGAGCAACGATTGAAGCAACCCACAGCTCAACGGCTATTGAGGGAAATCCGCTGAATCTAAAGCAAGTCGAAAAGGTGCTTGCCGACGGCACTGTGCTGACGCGCCATCAGTATGCCGAAATCGAAGTACGTAACTACAAAAAAGCCTTGGACTATATCGGCAAACGCAAGGCATCGAGTAAGCCAATTGAACTTTCGGATATCCTAACTATTCATGCCCTGATTATGGACGGACTGCTACCCCCAGAAAAAGCCGGCGCACTGCGCACAGTTGGTGTTGATATTATCGATCAAAACGACGACGCCGTGCTATACAAAGGTCCCGAAATATCGATTCTAAAACAAGAAGTCGGCTTACTCCTTGACTGGCTGAAACATAGTGAAAACGTGCACCCTGTTATCGCCGCGGCGATTCTGCACTTTCAGTTTGTGTCTATCCACCCATTTTCCGATGGCAACGGCCGTACGACCCGCGTACTTACGCAACTATACCTTGGATTACGCAATTATGATTTTCGCGGCGCGCTAGTGCTTGATTCGTACTACTCTGTCGACCGACCGGAATACTACAACGCACTTCACGCCGTACAGGGCAAAAACTACAAAACTGCTGCCGTTGCCACACTAGATTCGTGGATTACCTATTTTACTGAAGGCTTTTTGTCATCCGCTAAAGTATTATCGGTAGAGATCACAGTACTGTCGAGCATCATTACTGGCGACAAGCCCGTGCTGCGCATAAATGCCGAGGACGCCGATCTGCTGAGTTACGCCAAACAATTTGGCTCTATATCACTCGCCGAAGCCGAAAGCGTGTTGCCACATGTTCCGCGCCGCACACTGCAACGCAAGCTAAAAACGCTGGTCGACAAGGGTTATTTGGCTACGTTGGGCAATACTCGCAGCACTGTATATTTGATTCGTAGTTAACAGACCGTACTCGTAGTCTGTGATCCGTCGCCCTGAACCACTCCTCGTCCATCGTCATCCTGAACTCGCTTCAGGATCTATACTCAGTCGCCTACCCCGAATTCCAAGAACGGACCCTGGAATACTGGAATTCACAGGCTGCTGATTACGGATTACTGGCTACGGCGTAGGCTGTGAGTTTACTCCTGAACCATGAAGTTAAAGTCGACATCGGCGCCAGCCGGGCTGCCCAAATTCACCTTAAAGCCAGTTGTTGTAATATCGCTCACCCAGAAATGCGCGCCCGGATTGCTCGTTGGAGTCGCGACAACGTGCGGGGCATTGTCGTATTCGGTGTCAAAAGTATAGGTTTCTTCGGTTTCGCCGGTGGCAATCGTTACCGTGCCGCGTGTATCGTCGTTG
>CAYQXB010000081.1:0-3773 GCA_964421475.1 uncultured Candidatus Saccharibacteria bacterium | reverse complement strand
TGTTGGTGGTATCATGACCGAAGGAATTGTCGGCAGTTTTACCGGCGCGAATCCAGTGTATGCGACCAGTCCGGTTGATGCCAGTGTGGCGCGATTGGTGTTTTCGAGCCTTATGAAATATGACAGCAACAACAAATTAGTCGGCGATTTATCTGAAAAGTTAGATGCCAACGCCGAAGGTGATACGTACACGGTGCGTCTCCATAGCAATATTTTTTGGCATGACGGCGAACCGCTCACTGCCGATGATATCGTGTTTACGTATCAGACAATTCAAAAGCCGGATGCGCGCTCGCCATTACTGCCGAATTGGCGCAATGTTCAGATCAAAGCGCTCGATGATCGCACGGTGGAGTTTAAGCTGCCGCACGGTCTGGCATCGTTTCCGCACTCGCTCACCAATGGGATTGTCCCAAAACATATTCTGGGGAAGATTCCGGTGACCGATCTACGTTCGGCACAATTTAATACCGTGCGTCCGCTTGGTTCGGGTCCATTTAAATGGGAGGACATCCAGGTTTCTGGCGGCAGTCCCGAAAACCGGGAAGAACAAGTCGGGCTGGTGGCCAACAATTCGTTTCACGAAGGTCCGCCAAAACTCGAGCGTTTCGTCGTACGAGCAGTGCATAGCGATGAGCGTTTGGCGAGATTGATTGAATCCGGAGAAGTAAGCGCCGCCGCCGGACTGAGTAGCGTGCCGCCCAAACTGAATTCCTCTGCCCGCGAATACAGCGTGCCGTTAACTGGACAAGTCATGGTGTTCTTTAAAAATTCCAACGAAGTTTTAGGGGATCGAAAGGTTCGCCGAGCGCTTACTCGCGGTACCGACCAGGCAGCAATTATTCGATCGCTGGGATATCCGGTGTTGTTCTCAAAAGGTCCGTTGCTGAGTAGTCACGTTGGATACAACGAGGATATTTTGCAGTATAGTCACAATGTTGCTGCTGCGAAAAAGTTGCTCGATAAAGCTGGCTGGAAAGTTGGACCAGACGGGGTTCGCGAAAAGGGCAAAGGGCAAAAAAAACGACTGCTAACTTTTGAATTGTCCTCGCAAAGTGATGGTCAGTACGCGCAGATTGCCCAGGAATTACAGCAGCAATGGAAAGAACTTGGTGTTGACCTCAAAGTGACGCTCGAGGAAGATTCCAAGCTACAATCAACGATTGCTTTCCACAGTTATGATGCATTGTTGTACGGCGTGACGCTGGGGTCCGATCCGGATGTCTATGCGTATTGGCATAGTTCGCAGGCTGATCCGCGCTCCAATAGCCGACTGAACCTTTCGGAGTATAAATCAAATCAGGCTGATGCCTCGCTTGAAGCCGGTCGTAGCCGCGTAGCCGCCAATTTGCGCCAGACAAAATATCGACCGTTCCTTGAAGCCTGGCGCCGCGATGCACCGGGGATCGCCCTCTATCAGCCGCGCTATGTATATATAACAAACAATCGTATTTTCGGCTTTAACCCCTCAGTTTTCAACAGTCCAACCGACCGCTACGCCAACGTCGAAAACTGGGCTGTCCGCCAAGACCGCACCAATATTTACTGACCTCTCGCTTTGCTCGGGAATCGCGTCTTACACCCCAACCTTATCTATACAAACCGCCTTTGCATTCAGGGGTCCCCGCAAAACCTGTTTTGTGGGGATAAGCGTAAGACTTGTTTGAGGCTGAAAGTAAAACAACTTCCGTTGTTTTACGAAAGTTGAAACACAAGTCTAAGCTGGTGGGGATGAAAGGACTTGGTCACGTTCCGCGACCCTGAGACTTCGCGATTGCAAGCCAGCTTGCATCGGAAGATCTCCTTGCGAACTGCCATTCTCGGCAGTTCTCACCTCTCGGTTCAAGCCCTCTAATTCAAACAGCCTACACACTTCCAAATATGGAATTGCATAGGCTGGTGGGGATGAAAGGACTTGAACCTTCACGAACCGAAGTTCACTACGACCTGAACGTAGCGCGTCTACCAATTCCGCCACATCCCCAGATTTAAAGAAAATTATTAGTTTATTGTCATTCCGGACGTTTGATTGCTATTGACGCGCTGCGCGTCTACTCATAATTTGCGTTTCACGCAGCCGCCACAATCCCTCGTCGATGTGTGATTATTTGATTGCCGCACTGCTGACAAAACAAGTTTGCTCAGCACTGCTGGCAGTCAAATAAAGCCATCTCCTCTCAAATTTGCGAATCCTCTCGCAAATTTGGAAAGCTACAAAACACTGTAACGGATGTATTGTAGTTTAACTTCGGTTGCTTCGCAAATATGGTATGATGGTTTTAACGTAAGCCGTATACGGCTGAATGGGGAAAGGTAAGGGGCAATGAACAAAATCGCGCACTATTTACAGGAACATTTACTTGGTGAAGTATTGTCAAATGCCGCGGCGCGCAAATATTTTTCGACTGACGGCGGTGTGTTCGAGGTTATGCCGCAACTTATTGTGTATCCGCAAAATGAGAATGATGTTCGCAAAACTGCCCGTTTTGCCTGGCAGCTAGCTGAGCGTGAGCGACCAATTCCTATTACGGCGCGGGGTCGGGGCAGTGATCAAGCTGGCGCCGCAATTGGCGAAGGAATCATTTTGGTTTTCCCGGCGCACATGAACCGTCTGCTGGAACTTGATACGCGCAGCGGTTTGGTGACTGTCGAACCGGGTTTGGTGTACGGCAAACTCCAACAAACCCTGCATACGCACCGGCGCTTTTTGCCGCCGTTCCCGTCATCTATCGAATTTGCCACAATGGGCGGCGCAGTTGCCAATAATGCTGCGGGCGAAAAAACCATCAAATATGGCAGCACACGCAATTACACTAAAAGTTTGCGTGTCGTTTTGGCAAATGGCGAAGTTATCGAAACCAGGCGCCTGAGCAAACGGGAACTCAACAAAAAACTTGGGCTGGCAACATTCGAAGGCGAAATTTACCGAGCACTTGATAAATTAATCGAAGAAAACAAAGAGCTCGTCAACAACATGGATTTGAATGTGACCAAAAACTCGGCCGGTTACGACATCATGGACGTCAAGCGCAAAGACGGTTCATTCGATTTGACGCCATTGATGGTTGGTTCGCAGGGAACGCTTGGCATTGTCACCGAAGTGACTTTTACGACCGAACCATATAATCCACAAACAACGCTCATCGCCGCTTTCATCGACGATATTGCGATGGCCAAAGAATTAGTACTTGAACTGGGCAATTTACCGGAAACACCGAGCGCAATCGAAGTAGTCGACGAAAACTTGCTGAACTTGCTCGACGAAATCAACCCAAATCAACTGAGCGGCATTTTGGACAAACCATTCCCTAAGCTCGTGGTGTTAATTGAGTTTGATAATCAAAGTGAACGCACGCAAAAACATCTGGTAAAGCGCACCGAGAAGATGCTAAAAAAATACGGCGTTGAATTTCAGACCGAAACCGAAGACTCTGCCAAGGAGAAATTGTGGAAAATTCGCCACAGTGCGGCGAGTGTTATCACACACACCGAAGGCAACGCCAAAGCGCTACCAATTATCGAGGACGGCATTGTACCGGTCGATGCGTTCGACGAATACCTGCAGGGTGTGTACGAAATTTTCCATAAGCATAGCCTCAAGATTGCCATTTGGGGGCACGCCGGTAACGCCAATCTGCACATGCAGCCGTTTCTTGATTTATCCGAGGTTGGTGATCGGCAAAAAGTCTTTAAAATTATTGATGAATACTACAAGTTAGTGATTAGCCTGGTACTGCCACCCAGGCTAATCACTAACTTGTAGTATTCATCAA
>CAYQXB010000080.1:0-3805 GCA_964421475.1 uncultured Candidatus Saccharibacteria bacterium | reverse complement strand
AGAGGTATTTGGTGGTGGGGAAGTATTGGATTAACCCGCATGAACCCACAAGACACAAAAATTCCACCCCAGAACACCGATGCCGAGGCCTCATTGCTCGGCGCTATTTTGATTGACAGCGATGCAATTGTAAAAATCGCCGACAACATTCGGGTCTACGACTTTTACGACGAGAAACACCAGCGCATTTTTGAGGCAGCAAAACAGCTCTATGAACGCCACAGTCCGATCGATGTCCTGACGCTCACCGATCAGCTAAAAGCCACCGGATTCCTGGATATGGTTGGTGGTGCCGCGTATTTAACCGAGCTAACTAATTACGTGCCGACCGCGGCACATGTTGAACAGTATGCCAGTATTGTTGCCCAAAAAGCGCTTCGTCGCCGACTCATCAAAGCCAGTCAGAAAACCGTCGGTTTGGGCTACGACGAGTCCAAAAACCTGCAAGAACTTATCGAAGAAGCCGAAGCAAACTTATTCGAAATCAGCCAAGTCCACGTCAGCCAAGATGTGGTGAGCCTTGAAACGATTTTGTCGGAGAGTTTTGACCGACTGGATGAATTGCACAAAGACAAAGGCAAAATTCGCGGTATCCCGACTGGATTCAAGGATATGGACAACATGTTGGCTGGTTTTCAACGCTCTGATCTGATTATTCTTGCCGCTCGTCCATCCATGGGAAAAACTGCGCTGGCACTAAACCTGGCGCACAACGTGGCAGCAAAGGGCGGCGTTCCAGTGCTCATGTTTAGCCTGGAAATGAGCAAGGAGCAGTTGGTAGATCGTTTGTTGGCGATGGAATCCGGCGTTGACGCCTGGGCGCTGCGCACCGGAAACTTGAGCGACAACGACTTCGAACGCATTGGTCAAGCCATGGGCACGTTGTCGGAAGCACAGATATACATCGACGACACGCCGGGTATTACAGTTAGCGATCTGCGCACCAAAGCTCGCCGTGAAGCGCATCAGCACGAACTTGGTTTGATCATTGTCGACTACCTCCAGCTGATGAGCGGCGGTGGCAAATTTGCTGCCGAAGGGAATCGTGTGCAAGAAATCTCCGAAATCTCGCGAGGTTTAAAAGGAATCGCCCGCGAACTCAATGTTCCAGTACTCGCACTAAGTCAGCTCAGCCGTTCGGTTGAAAGTCGGAACCCGCAGATTCCGCAGCTGGCTGATCTGCGTGAATCAGGTTCCATCGAGCAAGATGCCGACGTGGTGGCCTTTATTTACCGCGAAGAATATTACAAACCCGATACTGATCGCAAAAATATCACCGACATTCTGATCAAAAAACATCGTAACGGCCCAACCGGGGGTGTCGAACTCTACTTCGAAAAAGAAAAGCAACGTTTCCGCTCGCTCGACACCAGGCACTCCGCAGCATTTGATGCGCAGGAGTAAGCTCATGTATACTAAGCATTAGCCTATGAAGTTTAAGAAGTTGTTTACGAAGTGGTCTGTGGAGTGGCGTTCCGCCGTTGCCGTGAGTATTGTCGGGCTTGTTGGCGCGGCGCTGCTCGCGTATCGGCTCGGATCGCTGACTTCTGGCATGAGCCAGCGCGAGATTCAATTTGTCGAATCAGCGTCGAGTTTTCAAGAAATTTTGCTTAACCCATTGTTTCTTGTGCAAAAAATTCCGCTGGCATTCCTGCACATGTTTCATCTTTCGACAATCACCACCACGCGAGCTGTTACCGCCGTGTTTGCGCTTGCAGCCGCGCTTATGCTGTACTCGTTGATCAAACAATGGCACACGAGGCGTATCGCGGTTATTATTGGCCTACTGGTTGTTAGTTCCAGCTGGTTTTTGCAGCTCGGTCGGGTTGCCAGCCCCGAAATCATGTACGTGTTTATGCCGGTGCTGTTGCTGCTGCTCGCGTTTCGTTTTAACACCAAACAACGCAAACTAACGGGGGCTTTACTGGTTCTGGCAGCGACATTTGCGGTGTATATTCCTGGTTTAATCTGGCTCATTGTGGCGCTCAAGTTTTTATTTATTAAACGTTTGCTGCGATTGTACAAAAAATTATCCATCCTCAACCGCGTTGTGTTGGTGAGCTGCGTTCTGCTGTTACTTGCACCGATGATCTACGCTGTCGTGAAAGATTGGCGCCTGGCGCTGGATGTTCTGGCAATTCCAACAAGTTTTGAGCCGGTTGAATGGGCTAAACGATTGCTTTTGATTCCGATCTTTCTAACGGCACAAGGACCATTCATGCCGATGTTCAACCTTGGTCGTTTGCCGCTGCTCGATGTGTTTAGTGTTGTCATGGTCATTCTTGGCACGTATTGGTATTACTTCCGGACAACCTTGCTGCGCACTAAAGTTCTGCTTGTCATAACGGGCGTGAGTATCGCGCTCATTACTCTGGGTGGATTGTCGTTTATACCGATGTTGTTGCCGCTGGTGTTTGTTGTCATCGCCGCTGGTCTAAGTTTGCTGTTGCAACAGTGGTTCACGGTTTTTCCGAACAATCCGCTCGCTCGAATTGTTGGCGCTGTGCTGATAAGCGGGCTCATTGTTATTGTTGGTGGCTATCATTTGCAGCGCTATTTTGTCGCCTGGAGCGGGAGCGAGGCGACACACCGATTGTTTATTCATCAGCTCGACTAATCTGTTACAATAATAAGTACGAAATCAAATTCTGGAGGAAAAAATGAGTAAATTTGACCAAGCTAAAATGCTGCTAAAAGCCAAGAAACTACAAAAGGAATTGCAAAAAGAAATCATCGTAGTTGAAGCGGGCGACGGTGCGGTTCGCGTTGAAATTACCGGCGAACAAAAGATTAAGAAGATTCACATCGACCCGGAATCAGTTGATCTTGATGACATTGGCGAACTTGAACGCTGGGTAGAAGACGCCATCAAAGACGCGATTTCGCAAAGCCAAAAACTTGCTGCCGAAAAAATGGCTCCGCTTATGGGCGCACTCGGCAACCTGGGAATGTAACCATATGGGGGAAATCCCACATAGCAAACTCCAAATAGCAAACAAATTCGAAATTTCAAATTCTAAACGTTTCGGTTATTTGTTTTTTGATTTTTGGAATTTGGAGCTTTCTCATTTATGAATGTTTTGCCACCAGCGCTCGAAAAACTGATTGAAGCGCTCGGAACTTTGCCGGGTGTTGGGCCACGAAGCGCCGAACGCTACGCGTATTATTTATTGCGCGCCGATAGTGCTCGAAGCAAAAAACTTGCCGATGCGTTAGATAATTTGCACGACCAAGTCGGTTTTTGCCAAAAAACTTTTGCCTTAGTTCAAAAGGGTCAAAAGTACTCCGAACTTTACACCGATCCAGCGCGCGACAAAACCATCGTGGCGGTCGTTGCCGAGCCGCTTGATATTTTGGCGCTCGAAAAAACCGGCCAGTACAAAGGAACATATCATGTGCTGGGCGGCTTAATCTCACCCATTGACGGTGTTGGGCCCGAGCAACTGCACATCAAACCGCTCCTCAAACGAGTCGATGAAGATAAGGTTACAGAAGTTATCTTAGCCACAAACGCCAGCGTGGAAGGGGAATCGACGGCGCTGTACCTGCAGCAGCAACTTGGAAAGCGAAAAGTAACTTTGACGAGATTAGCGCGGGGCATGCCGGTTGGTCTCGACTTAGAGTACGCCGATCAAATCACGCTTGGCCGCGCGCTTGAGGGTCGTACTAGCGTATAACCCCGGGGTTAAGCTATACTTATTCCATATGAATCACAGAGATGTAAGCCAGATTATTGCCGATGCCCAGACGATTGTTATTATTCAGGCTGATAACCCTGACGGAGACAGTCTCGCGAGCAGTCTGG
>CAYQXB010000079.1:0-3887 GCA_964421475.1 uncultured Candidatus Saccharibacteria bacterium | reverse complement strand
CACGTAGGCCACACTCCAGCCGTTACCGAGTGCGCGCGACATCAGCCCCAAGCTGGCGCTAGTTTTACCCTTGCCTTCGCCGGTGTAGACCACCACGACGGTATCTTTTTGTTTGTAATCCTCAAAAGCCATAGTTTCTATAATACCGTATTTGACGATGACGGATCGTGTAAATCAATAATAAAGTCACGGTTGGTCTCGACATCCATGACCGCTTGCGCGACGACAAAACTGCCAAAAGTACTGGCTTGCAAACCCAGGTGGTCATACATAATCCCAAAACTCTCGTCTAAATAATTCTGCAGGTCATCAAAACCGCGACGTACGAGCGCATTACGTGGTACATTGGTGGCGACTAATTGTTGTACGGCTCGCTGTTCACCGCGTTTGGCGGCGGCGGTGAGCGCGTGGGCTTGTTGGTTCAGGTAAAGTTGCGTGTTTTCATCCGGAATAATGCCGAGTGAACGGAAAACTTCACGCGCGACAACCTCCGGCGGAGTTTTGGCGCTGAGGACTGCCTCGGCGCCCACTTCCTTCCGCAGGCGTTCGGTGTTGGCGCGGCTTGGGTTAAAAAAGTTATTGCGCCCTAGATCAACCCGAAAATTGTTGTCTGCCGGTTCGCTCAGGGTAGCAAACCTTCTGACAGTAAGGAACCGTTCTGGTGTTGAAGTATATGGTGCGCTCATACATTAGTAGTATACGCCCGTAGCGTCGAGTGCTCAACAAAAAACACTATGGATAGCGTTTAAACCCTTGAATTTAAGACTTTGCCAGGGCGTCATCAATTGCTGGCCGGTTAAACCCAACGATAACGGTGCCGTTAATGTCGATGACCGGAACGGCTAATTGTCCGGTTGTGTCATACACCCACTTAGCTGCTTTTTCGTCCTCGGTCAGGTCTTTTTCGGTGTATTCGATTTTTTTGCTTTTAAAATATTCCTTAACGGCGTGGCAAAACGCACAGGTTGGGGTGCTGTAGACGGTAATCATTTATTCCTCCTCGTTCTTGTTTTGCTCAGTCATTTTGCGGCGGTTGAGCGCGACGGCAACTCCGGTAATCAGTACCACAACGGCTACCAGCAACACGACGTTAACCAAGGTGTGATGCGTGAAGTTTTGTTCGGCTGGTACATGGTGTGCAAAATTCATATGTTTATTATATCACGTTTATATCCGAAAATCTTCTTGCGCACCCCATATGTATTTTGTTATGATGCGGCTCAGATGAGGACAGTTGCCGACGAGTTGCCGACGACAGAGCGGGGCTACCAATGGTAGACCTTTTTAATGTCCCCCTGGTTTCTGCGGTGCATTCTTTTGCAAGTCGTGTTGCGGCGACCGATATACATATTAGTCTGAAAGCCGAACCGATTTTTACCGTTGGCCCGCTGACCGTTACGAACTCAATGCTGTACGGCGTGTTTTGTTCGGTCTTGATCGCGCTGATTATGATGTGGGGTGCGCGTAATACAAAACTCAACCCGGCTAAAGGTTTGCGCCAGATCATTGAAATTATGGCAGAGATGCTATTGAATCTTCTCGAAAACGCGTTTGGCTCCCGTAAACTTGCCGTCAAATATGCACCGATTTTTGGGGCGTATTTCTTCTTTATTATCTTTACAAATTTGCTTGCACTACTCCCGCTGGTTGGTCCCGGTCTGACGGTTGATGTTGGCGGCGCACACACGCCACTGTTTCGACCGTTCACCGCTGATCTAAACGGCACCATTGCCATGAGCTTGGTGGCGATTGTTATGGTGCAAGTGTTGTCGATTCGCGCGCAGGGTGGCAAGAATCATCTCAAGCACTACTTCACGAACAAACCGTTGAATCCGATCAACTTTTTTATCGGTATGCTTGAGGTGTTTGGTGAGTTCACCCGTGTGCTCAGTCTTTCTTTGCGTTTGTTCCTCAACACTGCTGTTGGCGAAATCCTGATTGCTGTCTTTACGTCGCTGGTTGCCTCTGGCGGCCGTACACCGCTGGCGGTCATTCCAATTTTGCTGTTCGAGATGCTAGTTGCCGGAATCCAGGCCTACGTCTTTACTGTTTTAGCTGCAACATATCTGGGGCTCGCCATCGCCCATGCCCATGATCATGACGATCAACACGATGGCAATTCTGACGAACATCATGCGCCCGTACCTAAAAAGGTCGAAGGTTAGCGGACATGATGAGAACCCACCGCAACACCAACGATTTTTTTCGCATTTGAAAGGAATTATGTGGCGGGTTCTAAAACTAATGGTAACTAAATAAGAATAAGGAAATATATCATATGGTTCCATTGACATCATTCGCTGCAGAAGCTGCAGCAAGCGAAGTACCAATTGTTGCCAAGGGTATTATGCTTGGGCTCGCTTTGAGCACCGCTGCATTTGCACTTGGTTGGGTTGGTGCAAGCTACATGAAAGCTTTGGGTCGAAACCCAGAAGCTGGTAAGGCTGCTGGCCAGATCGTGATCATCGCTGCGATGATTGAGGTTACTGCGCTTTTAGCCTTCCTACTCGGCGCATTCCTCCTCAGCTAATTACTGAGCGAATTGCAGCGTTGTCGCTGAGCATTCCGCACTTCATCGTATTATCAAATACGACTCGCTTACGGATCTCAGCGACGCCTTGCACTTCATCTCAGTAATGAGCTGAGGCACAGTGGTTGGGTGTTTACAGGAAAGATGATTACTCAAAAGAGTACTACATCTGATAAAATTACAGGAGCTAATAAGGCAAAATATGGAGTTCATACATTTATTAACCGTTTTTGGAGCAACTGGCGAAGAGCCGCAAGGCATCGCTGCTTTGGGCATTGATCCTTTGGCGATTTTGGCGCAAATGGCTACATTTGTCGTTTTGTTTATCGTTATCAAAAAATTCGCACTTGATAAAATCATCGCTAACCTTGAAGAACGCCGCAAGACAATCGACGATGGCGTACGACTTGGCCAAGAAATGGAAGTCGAAAAAGAAAAACTAACCGAAGCTGTGGAAGCGACGATGCAAAAGGCTCGCACTCAGGCGGACGAAATTATCGCTCAGGCTCACGAAGAATCAGGCGAGCTTGTCAAGGCGGCCGAAGCTAAAGCCGGTGACAAAGTTGAGACGATGCTCAGCGATGCCCAAGCCAAGATTGATTCTGAAGTAAAACGTGCCAAGAAAGATCTCGAGAAAGAAACACTCGAGCTCGTCGCCCGCGCTACTGAGAGTATCATCAAAGAAAAACTCGATGCGACGAAAGACGCTAAGCTGATGACTCGGTCGCTGGAAGAAGCGAGGCTCAAATAATGTCGATCGCCCGCAAAGATTTAGCCAAAGCTCTCCTGCCTTTGCTTGAAAAAAACAAAGACCAGAAAAAGCTAGCTAAAGCAATCGCGCAATATTTGGCAGAAAACCGTCAAACCAAAGAACTTGATGGTCTCATGCGAGATATTGCTCGGCTGCGTGCAGACGATGGAGCGGTGGAAGCCACGGCAACGACCGCCTTCCCGCTTTCACCACAGCTCAAACGAGAACTCGAAACAATTGTGAGCAAAGCCCACAAGGCTGACCGCGTTATTTTGAACCAAGTTGTTGATCCAAACGTTATCGGCGGCGTCCGATTAGAAACCGCCGAAAAACAACTGGATGTCACCGTCCGGGCCGAACTCAATAAGTTAAGAACAAGTATTGTTTAATTAAGGAGCATTTATACATGACAGACTTATCCGTCAAAGAACTTTCCGCCGACATTCGCGCAGCGATTGATCAGCTCAAAGGCAGCGGCCACATGGAAACCGTTGGCATTGTTACTCGTGTGGGTGATGGTATTGCCTGGATTTACGGCTTAACTAGTGCGGGCTATAACGAAATGATTGAAATTGAGGCCCATGAAGATGACAAGGATGGCGGCAG
>CAYQXB010000078.1:0-3903 GCA_964421475.1 uncultured Candidatus Saccharibacteria bacterium | reverse complement strand
TTTGATGTGCACATTGTCGAAATCGGCGGCACGGTTGGTGATTATGAAAGTTTGAGTTTTATTGAGGCGATTCGCGAACTCGGCATAAAAGTTGGTCGCGAAAACTGTATTTACGTGCACGTGGTATACCTGCCGTATCTTGGGGCGAGCAATGAAACAAAAACCAAACCGGCGCAAAACTCGGTGCGCGAACTTCGCGGGCTTGGCATTGCGCCAGATATTTTAGTAGCGCGCAGCGAAAAATCGGCTAACGGTAGCGTCAAAGAAAAACTGAGCCTGTTTTCTGGAGTGGGCAAAGACGCAATTGCTTTATTGCCAAACGCAGCCAGCATTTATGAGGTTCCACTAACACTTGAAGACACCGACATCGCCGATGTTATTTGCAAACGCCTCGGTGTTAAAGCCAAAAAACCAGACTTAAAGGCGTGGCGCGGTGTTGTGAAACGTGCGACCGCCAACCACAAACATAAATTAACTGTTGGCGTTGTGGCTAAGTACATGGACAACACCGACACCTACATGTCAGTATTTGAAGCGATTCGCGCAGCTGGAATCTGGAGCGATGCTAAAATTTCGATCAAGTGGATTGATGCCGAGAAGCTCAAAAAAGAAAAAGACGTTGAAAAAGCGCTTAAAGGTGTTGATGGTATTGTCGTTCCTGGCGGGTTTGGTACGCGCGGGCTGGAGGGCAAAATTTTGGCCGCACAATACGCGCTTAAAAATAATGTGCCATATCTTGGTTTGTGCCTTGGTTTACAGATGGCAGTTATTGCCGCAGCGCGAAACGCCGGACTCAAAAAAGCAACCACCATTGAGCTTGACCCAAAGAGCGACACAAAAGTCGTCAATATCATGGAAGGTCAAGACGGCAAGATGCAAACTGGCGGTACGATGCGACTCGGCAATTATCCGTGCGTACTTGAAAAAGGCAGCAGAGCGGCTGAATTATACAATGCAACAAAAATCACAGAGCGACATCGACACCGCTGCGAATGCAATAATGCTTACCGCGAACAATATGAATCGTGGGGAATTCGCGCAGTTGGTACTTCGCCAGACGGCAATTTAGTGGAAATCATTGAAGCGATTGACCATCCATTTTTTGTAGCCAGCCAATTCCACCCGGAATTTACGTCACGGCCAAATCGAGCACATCCGTTGTTCAGCGGATTTGTACAGAGTTTAATAAACTAAAAGGGGTCTAGGTGTTGCTTGCAAAAAGCAGTAAAATCATCTAGCATGAGCAGTATGGCGGAAGCAAAACAATACAGACTTTTACTAGTAGAAGACGACGACGGATTGGCAAATGTTTACCAGACTCGACTTGAAGCCGAAGGGTTCAGTGTTAAGCGCGTACCGAACGGTGAAGATGCGTTGGCGGTGGCTGTTGAATTCAAACCGGATCTGATTATTCTCGATGTTATGATGCCAAAAGTAAGCGGTTTTGATGTGCTTGATATTTTGCGCAACACTCCAGAAACCGCCAATGTAAAAATTATCATGCTGACCGCGCTGAGCCAGGAAGCCGACAGAGAGAAAGCCCAAAAGCTTGGGGCAGACGACTATTTAGTGAAGTCACAAGTGGTAATTGCGGATGTGGTTGAGCGCATCAAACATCACCTGAATATCTCGTAGAATATTTTTAATTCCTGGTTACGTTAATTCCTGGTTACGTTAATTCCAGCTGCGGCGAGCTTTATAAAAAAGTCCCAGACCGACTGCTAATAATAGAACACTACTCGCGGTTACTAATACATTGTTTGTGCCGGTGTCGGCCAGCTGTTTGTCGTCTTCGTCTGTTGATGCGCCGGTAGCATCTCCTTCAATCACGTTAATCGTAACAGTTGCAGTTCGCTCCTGACCGAACGCATCTGTAATCGTATAGGTAAACGAATCAATACCAAAGAAGCCTTTATCTGCAAGGTATGTATACGATCCGTCTGCGTTAACAACGACCGTTCCATGTGCTGGTTGCGTGTAGCTTGTTATGGTGATTGTATCGCCGGTATCATTGCGCAGCAGTCCGTTACTCGCGCTGACCACAAGTTCTCGGCGTCCGCCGCTGAGCACAGCATTGTCATCGACTGCTGCGGGGTCGACAAGCGGACTTTCTGCATTCGGGCATGATGCGCCGTCGTTCGAAGTTGGAATCTCGGCGTTCATAATTGCTGTGGCTGTCGGTGATCCGGTGTCGTAGCCATCGATCTTCCAAATAACGCCCGTCACATTGAGCGAGAAGTACAACTGTCCGCCATGCGTGGCCCAGCCAGCCCCAAATGCGGTTGAGCTAGCCATGCCATCCGGAAAACCAGTCGTCATCGAAGTAACGACATTCCCGTTGCTCAGGTTGATTTGGCGCGACCGATAGTCCTGCTGCCCATAAAGATATCCGTTGATAAATACGAGCTCAGAAACGAGCATTGCGGAGGAAAGGGCGAGCGGCGTAGCGGTCATGGTCGACACATCGATTTTATATAAAGTGTTGAGCGCACCAAAATTGCCAACCCACAGGTTGCCGCTATCGTCGAAATCGCCCGCAACATAGGCATTCACTGGCAGACCAGTTGGCACACCAAGATCAGTAAACGTCCCGTCGTTATCAAAGCGCAGAAGGTGGGCCTGAAGGCTGTTGCCACCCATGGCGTATATATAATTGTCCTCAATGTTATAGCCGGCGGCATTCGGCATATTTACGTGAGCCGGACCAACATTAAGATATGTACCAGTCGCTGGATCGAGTGTTTTTAATTGCCCGTTAATAATCTGATAGAACGTACTGGAGCACGTAAATGGCGCAGCGCTGACTTTGGGAGCGTGGACAGCCCCAAATGTAAGAATCGTGGACAACATGACCACAAATAACAAACTCGAACCAATAAATTTTGCACGTATGTTTTGCATTGGATTTTTATTTTCCGCTTCACTTCAAAGAACTGATGTGAATTATACCATAAGCGGGATAATAAAAGAAAGGCGAATAAAAACCGCTCGAGTTGTTCAAGCGGTGAATTTTCGGGGAGCAACGACTTTATTCGACAGTAACTTCAGTGCGGCGAACTGAGCGACCGGTGAAGAGCCGAACTTTTCGAGATTCCATTTTGACAATGCCGTCTTTGGCAGCGTGAATCGTAAAGTTACGAGAAATAAAGGCGCCATCGCCAGCGCGCTTTGTGGCACCAGTTTGGCGAACAATAACTTGGCCAGTCTTAACTTTTTGGCCACCAAACAGCTTTACGCCAAGGCGTTGACCTGGACTGTCGTGGACGTTTTTGCTTGAGCCACCGGCTTTAACTTTACTCATCTTATTTCCTTGGTTATCTTCGGATTAACGTTACTAATTCGCGGCCGACAATTTGACCTTCGCGGTGATAAATCAAATCTTTATCCGCCGCATACGTAAAACTCACACGAGTATACCCCAATTCCTCGAGAGAATCAAGCGTTTTAAGGTGTAAAAATTGGCCATCGATATTCCAGGCCGGCACGGCGATGCACATCCGGAAGCCTGGCTCAGTTTGCAATGCCACATTTTGCAGGAATTTTTTGTGGATTGTCGCGACGTCGCTCATAACCTCTTGCAAAACTTCCGGCTTGGGTTGGTGCGAGAAAGGGCGTCCGAGGTATGTCTCACACGCAATATAATCAAAATCTGACCATTGGTACTCCGTTGCGTCGCCTACATAAAGTGGGTATTTTGTTGGTCCAACGAGCCAGCGCAGGTTTTCTTCGGTGTATTCGACCATGCGCGGCTCAAGATCACTGCCTTGTACATAGTAGCCCATCAGTAACGCTTCTTGTAGTACAACACCTGTTCCGCAAAAAGGGTCTAGAATCGTTGCGCCAGCACCGGGGTTTACGAGATTGACAAGAGTTTGGGCAAGTTTTGGCGGCAACATGCCGACG
>CAYQXB010000077.1:0-3916 GCA_964421475.1 uncultured Candidatus Saccharibacteria bacterium | reverse complement strand
CGTGAGACAACACTGCCATTTACGATTAGTTTGTTCTCTTGGCCTTCGATGGTGAGGTCAAACACGCCCTTTGCCTGACCAATACTAAGATCAACTTGTTGATCCGGAATCGTATTGCCAGAGGTTTCTCCTGGCGCCCTTCGGTCACGAGAAAGGTATACTACACCTACCGCCGCCAAAAAGATAATGACAGCGACTATTCCTGCTCCGATAAAAACTTTTCGGAGCAATCCGCTCTTTGTTGGGGTCGGCGAAGGGGTTGGTTGCTGCGAAGATTGGTTCGGTGCATCTGTTTGTTCAGGGAATTCTTGCTGAGGGTTCAGACTCGTTGTTGATGGACTTTCTAAATCCTCCAAGGTGTACGGCTGAGAGTTCGGAGTGCTGCCCAGCTGCTGAACTGTTTGTTCACGGCGTGGTTCCGGAACCGACTGCACTGGAGTACTCACTCTTTGCGGCATAAAAGACGGTGTCACCACCGTTGAAGGGCTCGCTGCAAATGTGTCTTGATTGTCCATTTTTGTTTAACTTTTAGTTTGTCACTTTGGTTTATTGTATTTTTACGCTTATGGCTTTACTCAAATTCTATCAAACTACTACAGTAAATTAAACTGTTATCCACAGTTTTTTGAGTACTTTTGTGATTCAATTTTTATCTTTGGTCTGTATATTTTTTGTGACCCCTGTTATTTTGAGAGGCTGCCTAAAAACCTAAATCCACAAAACGAGGTAGATTGCACCGAGTCCGAACAACAAAACGACTAAAGCTAACCACGATACCTGCAAAATTTGTTTAAACACCAGTCGTTTTGCCAAAGGGTTGCGCCCCAAAGCCGTAATGGTACTGTGTACTGCTCCGTAAATAATCGAACCCTCGACAATCAGCACGATAAGAAGCACCAGAATTGCTGCAAACACCTGAGCCTGACCAACTGGACGACCGGTAATTGATTCGCCCGCTAGTTGTAAAGATGTTGCTGCTTCTTCGGCAGCTGATCTGGTGTCAATGCTTTGGTTTATCTCAACCTTGACCTTATCAACCTTAACGATTCGCTCTCCATTTTGCGCGTCTGTAACTTTTTGTGATTTTGCTTGAGCATCATTAAACGCTTCAAGGGCAGTTCCCATCACAAACTTGCTGTTCGGGCTTTGATCATTTGACTTCATAAACGCACCATTCAGTGGAGAAATCGTTACGAGATCGCCCTTAGCAACTTTGCCATTTATATCCACAACAAAAACCGACACCTCGCCTGTCGTCGTCACCAGCACATCTGTTGAATCGTTAGTTAGTGATACCAAATTGTCGTCTATCGTTGTAACAATTCCAACAAAATTCTGTACATTATTTTTGTTCGTTGCTTCTACCTGGCGATTGTTCTGGTCATCACTGATGAGCGAGACGGCCATGCCGGCTACAATTTTTTTGTCACTCGTCTGGTAACCCTGAGAAATACTATTTGAAACTGCAACAACCGTGTGCGTCAGTATAGTCACTGCAAATATAACTGCGTAGAGCGCAACGTGTAATCCCTCAACTAGTTTGCGTCGTTTCTTCATTGTACCCCAACCAAATTCCTTTTGATTATACGGCAAAACCGCCATATTGTTTATGACAATTTGCTCGCAAGATATCTTTCAAAAAATTCTTGAGTGGACTAGCCGATTTTTGTGATCTTAATCTGGGTCAACTTTTGACGGTGACCATGGACTTTTTTGACACGCTTTTTAGCTTTGTAGCGAATGGCGGTTACTTTGTCGGCACGAACTTCATCGAGCACTTCGGCAATCACCTTGCTGACTAGTTCTGGCTTGCCGACTTCTGTTTTATCACCATCAATGATAAGTAGTGGCTTAAATTCAATTTTTTTATCTGTGGTGTTTAGTAATTCAACTTCAATAGTTTCGCCCTCAGAGACGAGATATTGTTTTCCACCGGTGTTAATTACTGCTTTTTTCACTTTATTTACTCTTTAGAAATTTAGTTACCAATAGAGATTACCAGATTAGCTAACAGATGTCAAAGGTATGCTGCCGAGTTCGGCATAAAGTCGAACTCTTAGGCTGCTTTTTTGAGCCAAATTGTTAGTTCTGCGCCTTCAATCTTTGCGGTTGCCTCAAAACCATTTGCAACGTGCTCAGCTGTGGACTTAGCTAATGTCTCTTGCTTAATTGTTTCTAGATGCTCGTCTATGGCTTTTTTAAGCTCCCTATCAGTTGTTTGGAGCGCAAGCTGGATTCTGTCATCGACTTGCAAACCAGCGGCTTTACGCGCGCTCTGAATGTGCCGAACAACTTCGCGCATCATGCCCTCACGTTTGAGTTCCGGCGTCAGATTCGTATCAATTGTTACTGTTTCACCCGTTTGAAGCGATTTGACGTTGAGTTCTTCGCAAATAATTTCGGCAAATTCTTTTGGTACCTCTGGAGCCGTACCATTAGCCAGCGGCTGGCGAACTTTAATTGCTGCGGCAGCCCGCTGCGCAAGTCCCTGATTGATGATGTCACGAACCTTGGCCATCTCTGCCATCAGTAATTCGTTAACCTCACCGGGATGTGGCCAGTCCTCAAGGTGCACTGATTCACGACCAGTCAATTTTTGGAATAGCTCTTCGGCCAGGAATGGCGTAAATGGCGCCATTACCAAACTTAAACGAACCAGTACATAGTGCAGTGTTTTGTAGGCATCGTTTTTGTCGGCGTCGTCATCGCTCTTCCAGAACCGTTTGCGCGATCGGCGCACGTACCAGTTGCTGGCGTCCTCGATACATTCCAGGATTGGTTTCATGGCGTTCGGGATATCATAACGCTGCATATGTACATCGATTTCCTGCGTAAGCTGATGTACTCGAGAAATAATCCACTGGTCGAGTGGATTATTAAGCTGATCGTACGGATCCTCCAACTTTCCATTCCATTCCCAACCATCAACTTCGGCGTACATCGTAAAAAAATCGTACATATTCCAGATCATGCTCAGCTTGCGGGCAACATCGCCAACTTCTTTATCTTGCAAGGCAAAATCTTCGCCGTTTAAAAGCGGACTCGAAGCCAGCAAGAATCGAAGTGAATCGGCCGAAAATTTATCCATGAGTTCGTTCGGATCAGTGTAGTTGCCATAACTTTTGCTCATCTTGCGACCGTCGTTGCCAGCTACATTGCCTGTTACAATGACATTTTTAAAGGAGTTTTCGTCAAATAATGCCACACTCATAGCGTGCATGTAATAGAACCACGCCCTGACCTGACCAATGTATTCCACGATGAAATCACCCGGGAAGTTGGCTTCAAACTTCTCTTTGTTCTCAAACGGATAATGGAACTGGGCGAACGGCATTGAACCGGCCTCAAACCAGCTGTCCATTACTTTATCAATGCGCGTGTATGTTTCACCATCTATTTCAAACGTGACATCGTCAATCCACGGGCGATGGTAATCTTCGAGTTCAACACCACTTAGCTCCTTCAGCTCGGCATAGCTACCAACAACTTTGGTTTTGCCGCTTTTGGATTTCCAAACCGGCATTGCCGTCGCCCAAAATCGATCACGCGAGATGTTCCAATCCGGGGCGGATTCAACCGTCTTGGCAAATCGCCCGTTTTTGACGTGCTCCGGGAACCAAGTGATCGGCCCGTTTTTCTCTAACATTTTTTTGCGCTGGCCTTCGATATCCATAAACCAACTTGGATGCGCCCGGTACATTAACTTCGTGCCGCAACGGTGACAATGCGGATAACTGTGTGTGATGTAGTCAATCTTCCAAACTATCCCGCGTTCGTGCAACCCCTTGGCAATTGTTTTGTTAATCTCCCAAACATTGGCGCCTTTCCAGTCGCTTTCGGTAAACGTTCCGTTCGCATCAAGCGTATGTACTACTGGAATCTTATGTTTTTTGGCTAGCTCAAAGTCTTCTTCACC
>CAYQXB010000076.1:0-3923 GCA_964421475.1 uncultured Candidatus Saccharibacteria bacterium | reverse complement strand
TTGCCGTGACTGATCACAATTCGGTGGATATGGCGCTACGCTTGCGCAAACTGCTTGGCGACAAAATTATCATCGGCGAAGAAATTATGAGCGTTGATGGCGAAATCATCGGCTTGTTTTTGCGACAAAAAGTTGAGCCTGGCCAAAGCGCCAGCGACACCATTCAGGCGATTCGAGCCCAGAAAGGTATTGTCTATATTCCTCATCCGCTCGAAACCTTCCGCAAAGGATTACCAGAGAAGATCATGAACGAAAACCTGAAGTTTATCGATGTTATTGAAGCTTACAACGGTCGCGCGGTCGCGCAAAATCGCGGACCGCAAGCTACTGTTTGGGCTCGGCTCAATCACAAACCAACGGCTGCTGCCAGCGACGCACACGGCGTAAAAGGTGTTGGTACCGCGTACACTATTTTGAGCGAACAACCAACGCGCCAGAATCTCGTCAAACAACTCACCACCGGGCGCCTGACCATGCGCCGCCCGCCGCTCCACACGCTGTTATATCCAAAACTTAATCGCCTCACTCACACGCTCAGGAGAAATGCCTAACATGAATGAAATACTTTTTGCGCTGTGGTTCTTCTTGCCAGCCGGCTTGGCAAATGGAGCTCCGGTTATTGCCAACAAACTCCCGATTATCAACAAGTTCAAAACACCGCTGGATTTCGGACTTCACTTCCGCGGCAAACGACTGCTTGGCGATAACAAAACCTGGCGCGGTCTGCTCTTTGGAGTATTCGTTGCAGTCGTTGTCGTGCTCGCGCAAAGTGTTATATACGATAATTGGTCATTTGTGCGCTCAATCAGCAGTATCGATTACACCGCTTCGAGCATTTGGCTGTTGGGATTTTTGCTGGGGTTTGGCGCACTCGCGGGTGACGCCGGTGAGAGTTTTATTAAGCGACAAATGAATATTCCATCTGGCGAACGCTGGTTTCCGTTTGATCAGCTCGATTATGTGTTTGGCGGACTGTTGCTCTCGAGTTTGTACGCGCCGCTCGCGCTGCAAGAATACGTCGTCGTAGTCGTTATTTGGTTTGGCATGCACATTATTTGGGCCTACATTTTCTACATTTTAGGCTTTAAAGAAAAGCCGATTTAAGCAGCGCGTACAAAGGCTTCAAGCCCAAACGCGTTTTGTAAAAAATCCCGATCAAAGCTTTGCATCATTTTTTCAGTTTGCGAAACTTGTGCTGCCAGTGCTTTGATTTTTTGCTGCTGTAACTCCGGTGAAAGCTCAAATAACAGCGCACAATCTTTTGGTTCCATTAAGCGGGGTTGATCGATATTGAAGAAAATATTCAGCTTCTTGTCCAGCTGCTTCATGAATTTTTCGTAGTGATCTTTTGTGTTTGCGGCGTGATACACAGCGGGTTTTTTGGATGATTTTTCAGCAGCCAGCGAAGCCCATGTTGAAACACAAGCGTGATCATCATGCCCAGTCATGCCGTCGGGCCCAAAAGTGATAATGGTGTCTGGTTGATATTTCTCGATGTATTCCAACACTTTTTGCACCGCCTCGCTTTGATCACAATCTTGGCAGCAACCGTCCTGATAACCAAGCCAGTGTTGCTCATCAACACCTAGGATATTCAGCGCGTTTTGCAATTCTTTTGCGCGGACATTCCCAAGATTTGCTTCTTTCCATTTTGGATCCTGCACACCAGCTTCGCCTTTGGTGGCGGTGAGGCAAATTACTTTTTGACCGTTTTTGGTCGCTTGCGCAATCAAACCGCCGGCGCAAAAACTTTCATCATCCGGATGCGCCCACACCCCCAAAATCGTCCCCAGCTTTTTGATATCACTGGCGCTCGTCATGATTCAATAGCTCGTATAATTTTTTCTGCAATTTTTGGGGATCCTCGATATTTAAGCAGGCTCTTCATCTGCCTTGCATCAAACTTTATAAATCTGGCGTCACTGACGTCGTCACGAGCCATAAGTTTTACGTCTTCGAGTAATTGCATCGAATAAAGCGCAACGATAACCTGCGTGACGTCTTTGCCCCAGGGATACGGCATGTGGTAGCTGCCCGCGTAAGCCGGCTCGCTAAGATCCGCCCTTTCCAGCCCAATCTCTTCCTGAAGTTCACGGTACAATGCTTCCTCGTTTGTTTCGCGAAAATCAACAAAACCACCCGGAAAATCCAACTCTCCTTTGTACGGCTCCAGCGCGCGAGTAACGACGAGTACTTCGCCTTTGGCATTAGTAATCACGGCTTCGATCGCTGCTGCCGCGTTTTCGAAGTATGTTTGCTGGCACGTTTCGCACCACCACGAGCGTTCGTTTTTTTGCTGCACCTTATCACTACAGTGATAGCAATAGGTTCGGCTCATGCCGCCAGTTCTTTTTTGAGCTTTTCGATGAGTTCAACTGGGGTTGGGTTGAGGCCATTTAAAATTGCCAAGTACAAACTTACAAAGTCGCCCAGCGTGATTGACCAAATGAGCTGCTGAAGCACCGTTTCGCCCACCGGCTGCACCACGATTGGTGCCGGACGCTTACCAGAAAGAAGCCTTTCGGTGATCTCAAATCTCTTTTGAACTCTTTCATTCTCAAGATCTGAGCGGATTTCGACTACTGCAAACGGTTTTTCAATCGGATGACTCGTCCAACCCAAAAACTCGTTATGATTGAATTCTGGGTATTGATTCCACCAGGCTAAGTTTTTGGCGTTTTCGTTAATGCATATCTTCCACTTATTTGCCGCTGGCGCGAGTGTTGCACCGGCATATACAATCACGGATTTACCGACTAGATCTAGTGCAATTTTCTTAGCCTGATTTTTGTTAGTCGAAGCATCAGGACGCCACTGAGGAATTTGTGCCTTCAACCAGTTGCAGGCTTCTAGCAGCTCATCGCGCGCACTCGTAGGCAGAAGACGAGCAGCAATAAAGATTTCCACAAACCCGCGCAGGAAATAAAACGATGACATGCGAGGCTGAATCCCCGCCGGAATTTTGTACAGCGGATAACCACTTGCTTGAGCACGCTCAGCCAGATCGCCACCAGAGGCAATAACCACAATTTGCGCGCCTTTTGCTTCGGCTTCATCAAGCGCCTGAAGCGCTTCTTCGGTTGTGCCAGAATAGCTCGACGAAATAACGAGCGTGTACTCATCAACATAATGTGGCAAGCTGTAGTTTCGGACGATTTCAAACGGCACCGGATAACCTGGCCAAGTCTGCAGAAAAACACCTGGCAATGCCGAACCGCCCATACCCGCCAGCACGATATTGTGAATCTCTCGCTGCGGCTGCCACGATACGTCGAAGTTATACGCCAGCTGCTCCCACTGCTTTTCGGCAATGCCCAACGCATCCTGCGCGTCTTTTTCGTGAATCAGTTTTAAATCATCAAGCATGCGGTTCCCCCAAAGTTAGCTTGATTTATAGTATAGATTATTTTCGAGCAGACTTCACGCGTGGAACAATCTCGTAGGCCAGTCCAGCGGCAATTGCTGCCAGCAGCGCTACAGCGAACACTTCGCCGGGGCCGGTGTCTGGGACTTCGCTTGGAGTCGTTTCTTTGCCGTTCTCGCTGTTATCAGTATCGTTTGAACTGCTGGAATCGTCAGCATCATCGGTTGCAGTCGAACTGGTGCCGGTGCTGTCTTCATCTCCGTTGACAGTGGTTGAATCAGCATCTGATTCGTCATTTGTGCTATCGCCATCATCGCCTGCTGAAGTATCTGAACCTTCGTCCGGAGCTGTCGATGTCGGCTGCTCAGTCGGCGCAACTTCTTGTTGTGTTGTTGTCGGTTGGTCGTTATCAAAAAACTTCTGCCAGACATAGCGACCCGCAAAATACAGGACTGCGGCCAACAGTAAAGTTACAATTACGGTAATAATCGCCAAAATAATCGCAATGCCTTTTCGGCCGCGACGAGTCGATTCATAATACTCCTGCACCTCTGGTGGG
>CAYQXB010000075.1:0-3999 GCA_964421475.1 uncultured Candidatus Saccharibacteria bacterium | reverse complement strand
TAACCCGTCCGGTTTTTTTAGCGCTCTTGATAATTGCTACGCCGTCGAGCGGCTTAATAGTTGCGCAGTGGATGACTTCGGCATCAATCCCTTGTTTGTATAGTTTTTCGGCCGCTTCCAGTGCCTGGAAGGTCATGATGCCCGTGGAAACGATAGTGACATCGGTGCCAGCGTCAAAAACTTGTGCTTTGCCAATTTCGAACGGTGTTTCGGTCGTCGTGAACACTGGCGTATCCTGACGAGCTAAGCGCATATAGTTTGGCTTCTTGTTAGCGGCCATGGCAATCGTCGCCTTTTCGGCCTCGACACTATCGCACGGCGCAAGTACGACCATGTTTGGAAGTGCGCGCATAATTGCAATGTCTTCGAGCATTTGGTGCGTGGCGCCATCTGGGCCCACCGACAAACCGGCATGCGCACCAATGATTTTGACTGGCTGATCATTCAAACAAATTGTCGTACGGATTTGCTCCCAGTTTCGCCCTGGGCTAAATGCCGCGTAACTTGCGACAAAGGGAATTTTGCCCATAGCAGCCAGACCTGCCCCAACTGTTACTAAGTTTTGCTCGGCCACGCCAACTTGGATAAAACGCTGCGGATATTCTTTTTCGAATCCATTCATTTTGACCGATCCAGTTAAATCAGCGCAAGCCGCGACCACCTGTTCGTTGCGATGCCCCGCTTCAACAAGTCCGCGACCAAATCCGGTGCGATTTGCCTCTTGCGGCAGGTTTTTATCCGTAATGTCCCGCAAGTGCATGCTCATGTTTCTGATCCAATCTCGGCACGTGCAACGCGCAAATCCTGCAATGCTTCTTTGGCTTCTTCTGGGGATGGCGGCACACCGTGCCACTTAAAATCGCCCTCCATAAAGCCAACATCTTTGCCCGGTACGGTCATAGCGATAATCATCGACGGCTTGTCAGTCACGGCGCGGGCCATAGCGCAAGCATCAATAATCGCCTCAATATTATTGCCGTCGATTTCGATGACATGCCAACCAAAAGCTTCCCATTTTTCTTTTAAATCATTAAGCGGCATAACGTCTTCAGTGTTTCCCTCGATCTGAATATTGTTTCGGTCAGTGATAGCAATAATATTGCTGAGACGATATTTGCTGGCCAGCATGGCGGCCTCCCAGACGTTGCCCTCGTTTTGTTCGCCATCACTCATGACTACATAGACGTAACGATGCAAATCTTTGTTCATACGCATTGCCAGGCTCATGCCGCAAGCTTGACTTAAACCGCAGCCTAAGGGTCCGCTGGTGGTTTCGAGCCCTGGCAACAACAATCGCTCTGGATGACCTTGTAAACGAGTACCAAACTTTCGAAGCGTCATCAGTTCTTTGGTATCAAAATAACCTGCCTCCGCCATTGCTGCGTAGCGTACCGGTGTGCAGTGACCATTACTAAGCAACAAAATATCGCGCTGTTCCCAATCTGGGTTGTGCGGATCGTGTTTTAAAATATCGAAATACAAAGCCGTAAAAATTTCAGCTAAACCCAAAGGCCCGCCGGAATGACCACCAAGTCCGCTTTTGCCGGATTCTTCGAGCATTTTGATGATGTCGACACGAATATCATTAGCTTTGAGTGATAGTTCCGAAATTGTCAGTGGTTTTTTGGCCATACTGCCTACAAGCGCTCCCTGTTAGTACTGCTTACGCTTAGTGTAACAAATTATTGAGAGTTTCGAAACGTTCCCGCGGGTTTTCGGCTTTCATAATGAATCCGCCGACGTTGATAACATCGATACCGCCATCAGCCAGCGCCCGAACATTCTCGTCATTCACGCCGCCGTCCCAGGCAATTTCAAGTCCGCTTTTCAGTTTATGGATTTCTTTGGCTTTATCAAGCAATCCAAAATCCACCGCGCTCCCACCTTGATACCCAAGGTTCCCAGAAAAAATCAAAACATGATCGAGCTCGGCAATCGCTGGTTTTAACACCGAAACCGGCGTTTGCTGCAACAGCGCTACGCCAGCTTTGATACCGTTTTTATGCAGTTCGCGGGCCATTTCGACAAAATTGCCATCGGCTTCGGCATGCACCACTACCAGGTTTGGTTTGAACTTTATAATCGTTTCTAAATCTTCGGCGGGCGTTTGATACATGACATGCAAGTCGACGACAACGTTTTTTGGTTTGACGACATTTTTGAGATCCGGCGAGGTTGACGGCGCGAACTCGCCATCCATAAAATCCAAATGAACCCGCTTGGCAAACTTAACCAAAATATTTGCCTGCCGCTCGTACTCTTCGACCGTGTCAGGCGTAACCGTTGGGCAAATGATCGCCATTATTTTCGCACCTTTTTGGCCTGTTGATTGACGTGATGTTTAATCTGACTGATTCGTTTAAGCCCCATCAGCAGCGCCCCGGCCAAAATAATTGACGGCAGCAAGAAGATAGAACTAAACGCAACATCCGCCTGGCATCCGGCTTCGACTTCTTGGCCTATCGCGCACTCCTTGGAGCCGCTGGAATAAGCCGCTACGTACATCACGGTATAGAACGCCAGCACCAGGAACAAAAACACAATAACATCTTTTAATAATTTTTTGTCGATTTTGCTGCCGAGTTTTTTGTTTGAACTTTTTTTTGTTTTAGCCATGTGATTACTCCTCGTTTGCTTCGTCAAGCTTTTTGATTCTGCGGATGTGCCGCTGAGCATCCGGTCCGGGCGCTTCCAGCCAAATTTTTATGGCGTACTGCATTTCGCTGCGACTGAGGAATCTTGCTGCCAAGCTGAGCATATTGGAGCCGTTATGAACACGACTTAGTTTGACGATTTCGTATGGATCGGTACTTTGTGCGCCGTTCGCGTCGATGGCTCCTTTTGCGAGCACGGGTCCGTAAAACAAAGCGCAGCGAACACCCGGAATCCGATTAGCCGCAATCGCTTCGCCTTGACCGCTGCCGCCCATGATAATACCGCGCTCGCATTCGCCTGTGGCAACAGCTTGTGCGGCCGGGAAGATAAACTCCGGGTAATCGTCATCGGCATCGTACTCTTCAGGACCATAACTGATGCACTCGTGCCCCAGGCTGCTCAAAAATTCAGCAAGATGCTTTATATCGTCGAATCCGGCGTGATCGGTACTTATTGCGATTTTCATTCTGCTAGAGCTCCTATGAAAGCACCACGAACAAGCCGGTCTTGGCAACCTTTTTTTGATTCTAGCATCGACATTGTGGCTCTAACGGGATTCATAGCTATTTATGTAATAGTTTACCAGCATCGGCCACAACTTCAACTAGGCGGTTGCTGTAACCCCATTCGTTGTCGTACCACGCCACAACTTTGAGCATGTTGTCGCCCACGACGGCGGTTAGTTTAAGATCGACAATCGCCGAATGACTGTTGCCAATAAAGTCACTGCTGACTAGTTCTTCTTCGGTCACGTCCAAAATCCCTTGGTAAAATGGTGCTTTGGCAGCTTTTTTAAATGCTTCGTTAACTGTTTCGACCAAGACTGGTTTTTTGGTAATAAACACGAAATCGCTCAATGAAACAACGGGGGTTGGCACGCGAATACTCATGCCGCCAAAAATTCCCTCAAGCGCGGGCAGAGCTTTGGCTGCCGCGATTGATGCGCCAGTGGTGGTTGGCACGATGTTTTCGGCCGCGCTTCGGGCTTCGCGCAAATCTTTGGCCGGCGCGTCTTGCAGGCGCTGACTTGCCGTATAACTATGAATCGTCGTCATCATAGCCTTATCGATACCAAAAGCGCTTTCGATAACACCGGCAACCGGCGTAATACAGTTGGTCGTGCACGACGCGTTGCTGATAATATCGCCCGATGCTTCGAGCGCGTCGTCGTTCACACCAAGCACAATTGTGGTCGCGCCTTCACCTTTTGCCGGCGCACTAATAACTACTTTTTTTGCCCCCGCCTTGATATGCGCCTGAGCAAGTTCTGGTTTAACAAAAAACCCGGTTGATTCAATCACTACGTCAACGTGATTTTCTTTCCAGGGCAGGTCAGCTGGGTCT
>CAYQXB010000074.1:0-4098 GCA_964421475.1 uncultured Candidatus Saccharibacteria bacterium | reverse complement strand
GAAAGTATCAACGGAACCACTGATGCGGTTGCTAGTCTGATCATCTGCAATAACCCGGGCGCGGGGATCCTAAAACGTGTTCAAGCGTTGAATGAAAAGTACAATCTCGGTATTGAAACGATTGTTATCAATAACAAAACTCATCCGGACGAAATAAAACCGCTGCGTGGCGAGCAGACCCAAGCAGCTCAACGGGCTTTAATTAACGTGCTGCAAAAAAATAATCCCGATGCAATTGTGCTCATGGGTTACATGAAAAAAGTTGGTCCGCTTGTTGTTGATGCATTCGGTTGGAGACCAAATTATAAAAGTCCATACGCAGCGATGATGATTAATACCCACCCGGGTTTATTGCCGGAAACAAAAGGCTTGCACGGTCTGTATGTTCAGGAACATGTGCTCGGCAATAAGTTGCCTTACGGCGGGCAGACGCTGCACGTCGTGGCTCGGGATTATGACGAAGGACCAATTTTGGCTGAACATAAAATTAAAGTTGAAAATACTGATACACCTGAAAGTTTTTTTGAGCGAGTAAAAAAGATCGAAAAGAAATACCTCCCAAAAGACATCGACGAATTTATACAGCGACGCCGAGCATACAAAGGTAAAACAAAACAGGAGGAATAACCATGGGTGCAAAAGTTTTGATAGTTGGTGGCGGTGGGCGCGAGTACGCCCTGGCGTGGAAATTAAAACAATCGCCAAAAGTTTCTCAGCTTTTTGTTGCGCCAGGAAATGGTGGAACGGCCGAGCTTGCTGCGAATGTGGATATTGGGTTTACCGATGTCGAAGGATTGTTATCGTTCGCCAAAGAACATGCAATCGACTTGACGGTTATTGGCCAAGAAGCTGCGAGCGACGCTGGTGTGGTCGATGCCTTTCTAGAAGCTGGCCTGAAAATTTTTGGGCCAACACAGGCTGCCTGTCGGATCGAATCGTCCAAAGCGTTCTCCAAAGATTTGATGCGTGAGCAAAATATTCCGACGGCTGAGTTTCAGAACTTTGAAGATTCAGCCAAGGCTTTGGAATACATCAAAACTCGCTCGCTGCCGATTGTGATAAAAGCCAGTGGCTTGGCTGAGGGCAAAGGTGTGGTTATTGCGGAGGACATGTCGACTGCCGAGCAAGCAATCGACGACATTATGGTCAAAAAGATTTTTGGTGATTCCGGCAATCAAGTTGTGATTGAAGATTTTTTAAACGGCGAAGAAGTTTCGACGCACGCGCTCTGTGACGGCAAGCATTCGATCCTCTTCCCTGCCTCGCAAGATCACAAGCAAGTACATGACGGCGGCAAAGGCCCAAACACTGGCGGTATGGGTGTGGTTGCGCCAGTTCCGTGGGTAACCAAAGAGCAAATGAAATTCGTTGAAGAAAAAGTTGTCGCTCCGACGCTGCAAGGACTCCAAAACAAAAGCTCTGAGTTTAAGGGCTGCCTCTACCCTGGTCTGATG
Source organism: uncultured Candidatus Saccharibacteria bacterium (assembly GCA_964421475.1). Classification (GTDB taxonomy): domain Bacteria; phylum Patescibacteriota; class Saccharimonadia; order Saccharimonadales; family JAGQNJ01; genus CAYQXB01. Next base: position 2,644 of record CAYQXB010000074.1, on the reverse strand, counting down.
TTCGCCGTAGGCGGTTCGAAGAACCTCAACAAAGACGAAGTAAAAGTTTTGGAATTTAACGCGCGCTTTGGTGACCCGGAAGCCGAAACGTACATGCGCCTGCTGGAAAGTGATCTGTATGATATTTTAGTTGATTGCGTCGATGGTAACCTGGATCCAAGCAAAGTAGTTTGGAAGCCCGGCGCAGCAATTTCAGTCGCTGCCGTGTCGGGCGGCTATCCGGGAAAGTACCCAAAAGGATTACCAATTTCTGGAATTAAAGAGGCCGAAGCACATGACGATATCGTGGTTATGCAAGCCGGCACCAAATTGAACGGCGGATTATTAGTAACAAATGGTGGCCGGGTATTGTATGTGACAGCTTACGGCGAAAACGTAAAAGAAGCTCGCGCCAAAGCGTACAAGGCGATCAAAGAAATAACGTTTGAGGGCATGCATTATCGAACCGATATTGGTTTAGCTGCCGAAAAAGCTTTGTAAAATTGACGCTTATGCTTTGGCGAAAGCTCAGAGTTCGCTACACTAAAAACAGATAAAAGCGAGGGTTAAGCAATAGTGAGCAAAACACAAGATTCCTATTCAAAGTCTGGCGTTGATTATAGCAAGATGGATCCTATTAAAGTGCTTGCCCAAAAAAACGCTCGCGCTACTGCCGGTCAATTAAAATCGCACGGCATGACAGAAATAAAAGCCAGTCGCGGCGAGTCGGCGTATGTCTGGGAAGAACCCGCGAGTTACCGTGCTTTGGTTGTTGAAGGTTTAGGTACAAAAAATTTAATTGCCGATGCTATGCGCGCGGTTACTAAAAAAACTTCGGGCAAAACCTATTACGATCAAATTGCGCAGGATACTATTGCGATGATCGTCAACGATTTGGTGGTGGTTGGTGCTTTGCCGCAAGTTGTAAATGCCTACTTTGCGGTTGGCGATTCAAATTGGTTGAGCGACGAACAACGGGCTGCAGATTTAATTAACGGCTGGGCTGCGGCTTGCAAAAAATCTGGTGCGACGTGGGGCGGCGGCGAAACTCCGACACTCAAAGGAATTGTTGATCCCAAAACAATCGATCTTGGCGGTTCGGCGGTCGGCATTATAAAACCCAAAAAGAATTTAGTTTTGGGCGACAAGCTTGCTGCCGGCGACAAAATTGTGTTAATTGAAAGCAGCGGCATTCACGCCAACGGCGTGACGCTGATTCGAAGTTTGGCCGAAAAAAATCCGCAGTTATACCGCAAAAAAATGAAGGACGGTCGTCTATTTGGCGAGGCGTTACTTGCGCCGAGTCATTTGTATGTCAAGCTTGTGCGAAACTTGCAGCAAGAAAAAATTATTCCTCACTACATGGTAAATATTACCGGGCACGGTTGGCGCAAGTTGATGCGCGCCACAAAAGCATTCACCTACCATATGGACTATGTGCCAACTCCGCCAGAGGAATTCAATATCCTGCAACAAACAGCAAATTTAAGCGACGAAGAAATGTACGGCAATTACAACATGGGTGCTGGCTTTGCAGTCTACGTTTCGGCCAAGCAAGCCGACAAAGTTGTGGCGATTGCAAAAAAATCTGGCCTTAAGGCATGGGTTGCTGGAACCGTCCAAAAAGGCCCGAAGCAAGTTATCATTGCTGAAAAAAATATCATCTTTGCAGGCGAAAGTTTGGGAGTTCGGTAGTGCTGACGTATACAGGTATCGCGGCGTTAACTGATTTTCAGAAACAAAAATTACTCCGCGCGCTCAAAAACCTGGATACAACTATACGTGATGTTGATGCAGAGTTTGTACACTTTGTTGATAGCCCCAAGCTTTCAAAAGTTGAGGATGCCAGGCTGCAAACTATTTTGCAATACGGAACGCCGTTTGCCGGAAAACCCAGTAGCAAACTGTTGCTGGTTGTTCCCCGCCCGGGCACGATTTCGCCGTGGTCATCGAAAGCCACGGACATTGCGCACAACTCAGGACTAGACAAAATTACCCGAATCGAACGCGGTACAGCCTACTATTTTTCTTCTAGCAAAAAAATTAATGGCGCGTTGATCGCAGAGCTTTTGCATGACCGGATGGTTGAAACAATTCTTTCCGACTTCGACGCCGCTAAAGCGTTGTTCAAACGATACAAGCCAAAAAGTTTTAAGACCGTTGATGTTCTTAAGGGCGGAGTCGCAGCATTAGAACGTGCCAATAAAAAATGGGGTTTAGCAATCGCACCAGACGAGATTGACTACCTTGCGGATGCTTATCAAAAGTTGAAACGAAACCCAACTGATACTGAACTTATGATGTTTGGCGTGGTCAATAGCGAGCATTGTCGTCATAAAATTTTCAACGCTGATTGGATTATTGATGATCAGCCGCAGCCAAAGAGCTTATTCAAAATGATTAAGAATACGTACGAAAAAAACGGCGACAATGTTTTGTCGGCATATTCTGACAATGCTGCGGTGCTTGCCGGCCCGATTGCTGATCGTTATTTTGCTGATCCAAAAGATACTATCTACCGCTCGCACAAAGAAGCAATGCCGCTGGTTATAAAAGTTGAGACGCACAATCATCCAACGGCGATTGCTCCCTTTCCTGGCACGGCGACCGGTACCGGCGGCGAGATTCGTGATCAGCGAGAAGCCCAGCACGCTCATGCCCGCCT
>CAYQXB010000073.1:3976-4339 GCA_964421475.1 uncultured Candidatus Saccharibacteria bacterium | reverse complement strand
TGAAGTTTTTGTGCGCACATTCTCACCCGATCTGTACATTGATTTTCAAGTGCGCCGAGCCATTCAAAAAGGTCACTCCAAACCACATCCGTTTAAAATCTATGATGGAGCGGTAATTGGCAATGCGGCTTGCTCGAGTATTATCAATCCGGGCGACTATCGAAAACTGACGGCGCAGGGTGCGACTGTACTGGCGAACTCAGCATCGCTTGAAGTATTCCGCGGCTCGCGCGTTTTTGCACTCCATCATGATGGCCTAGCGAAGTTTATGGCCACCGCCAATGCCCGGCCGTTCCTGCAATCCGCCAATGATTGGAAAGCTTTTGCGGTTGACCATAGCGGCAATACTATTAAAACAATTCA
>CAYQXB010000073.1:0-3966 GCA_964421475.1 uncultured Candidatus Saccharibacteria bacterium | reverse complement strand
AGCCCGGCGAGCAAGCCGAAGTAACCGTGCAAACAAACACTCGAAAAACTCCCTATACTTATCTTGGTGAATGGCTGGCAGCGGCTGGAATAGTGTTAATTGGGGTTCGGTTAACTCAGAGTGCGCTTCGGGCTCACCGCCGCCGCAAAAAATCAAAAAAATAACACCTGAGACTATCTGGTAGTTTTTGCTGTACAATATTGCTATGCCACTTTTAAAAGTTACTCCCGCCCAAAAACGCAGTCTCGGTATTGCAACAACTATTGCGATCATTGCGGGCGCATGGTTTTTGCGCCATTACCTAATGCTTATCGCGATTGCAGCGATTGTCGCCTATCTTTTTACGCCGTTTTACGAGTGGTTGGTGCGCAAAGGTCGAAACCGAGGTCAAGCCGCGCTCCTTACCTTCCTTGTTTCTTTGCTTGCCGTTATAATCCCGTTTGCACTCGTCGTACTGATGACTGTTTTTCAAGTTAATCATCTCCTGAAAGAAGTTGCCGATCATGGTTTTTCGGTTGATGTTACCGAAGTACTTAGTAGCTTTGTGACATATTTTAATAACCTCATGCAACAAATGGGTCTTAGTTTGCGCCTATCTGTCGAACAGATTACAAACAGCGTCTCGACGGCGTTTAGCACCATGCTCCATTCGCTTGTAACCGGCCTTGTGGCGTCACTCAGCAATGTGTTTAGTTTCATTACAACGGTGATTATTTACATCTATGTGTTTATGTCTTTGGTGACCAAACAGGATAAAATCATCGAGCTGATCAGTAAACTAAACCCGCTCGGCCGCGAAGTGAGCGAGCTTTATCTTGACCGCATGGGCTCAATGACCAAGGCGACCGTTCGTGGACAATTTATCATCGCTCTTTGCCAAGGTGCCGCAAGCGCGGTCGCCCTGGCCATTGCGGGCATGCCCGAGCTATTTTTCTTTTTCTTGGTACTCCTGACAATTCTTTCGATCGTGCCACTCGGGGCTGGTATCGTTACTATTCCGATTGGTATCTTTATGATTTTGACCGGCAACGTGTGGCAAGGTGTCTTCGTTATTGCTAACCATCTTTTGATTGTTACAAACATTGATAACGTGCTTCGGCCGCAACTCGTGCCCAAAGATACTCGTCTGGATTCGGCCCTCATGATGCTGGCCGTCTTTGCCGGAATCGGACTCTTTGGATTCTTTGGCATCGTGCTTGGGCCGATTGTTATGATCGTCATTATTACGACTTTGCAGATGTTTATGGAGGTTTATCGTGACACCGAATCAATCTCTCGTAACAAAACCGATATGCATAAACTCGGGTTCTTTGGCAAAATTAAAACCATGCTGCACCACTAAGTTTTGTTCAGTTTGGTGGGCAAACAGCTAAGCGTTTTTATGTATTATTTATATCCGAAGATGTTCTTCGAAATGCTGCTCACCATTTTCTTTGCCCGTAAATCATTCTTGTGTTTGCCGATATAGCGTAATCCCAGCAATGCACCAAAGAACGCACCGAGCGTATCTGCGATGAGGTCGTTCATAGTGTCAACCAGCGGCGAGGCGGTTGAGCTGCCTTGCAAATTACCAATCTGTGGAAAGTGCGGCAATAAAAACTTGTCCGAAAAGTATTCCAGAATCTCCCAAAATGCGCCAATACCAAGCGACATCAAAACCAGCACAATGATCAATACGCCATTGCTCATCTCTAGCTTGCCGGTGACGTGCATGGTGTACGCAAACAAAAAGCTAATCAGCCCCATAAAAAACGGTAGCGAAAAATGCACCAGCTTGTCGTAATACGGCACGTTGTCGTAGAAGTTTAGCGTTTCGCCGATCACAAACTGCAGCATGATCATGATAAAGAAAATAAGTTCAAACTCCAGCGGCAGCGCTTTGATGCGACCGCGCGAAAATACACTCGGCAACATAATTGCGCCAAGGCTCACCATAATCATCAACCCAATAACAAACTCACCAAAAATAAGCTGATACAAACCGGATATCAAAATAATTGCTCTTAAGACAACAGCGGTTTTTTCAGCTCGTGTCAGACTTGCGTTTCCCTTCTTCATTACGTCCATCATAAATCATCTGTCGTTATTACGCTACATTGACATTACATTTAATAGTTTGCGGAGTGTGTTGGCGTTGCGAATGGTCATGCGCTTGTACAGATCAGTGCCGACAATTTTTAACAAGCCGCTCCGCGTTACTAATGTGCGATCCACACGCCACAAAATTGCGCCAGGGACATTGATTCCACGCAGTAGCGCCACATACTTCATGATTCTATTTTAGCAAACTACTAATGCTGCTTCTTATCACACAAACAAATCTTCAGGAATTGGAACCGCTTCTTCAGCTGGACCACGTAAGCGGTCGATGATACGTTTTCGCTTGGGCCCAATTGTACCAATCGCAATTCCAAACAATTCAACAATATGCTTATAGTCTGGCTGCTCGGCAGCAAAAATTTCCTCTAGAAAGTCCTGATCTTTTGAGTTTAGCCCCCTCATTAGCTCAGCAACTACTTTTTGTTGATCTTGCTTTATTACATTCCGTTCCCCAAAATCACCATCTGCATCCATCGTCGCGTTCCCATCGCTATATAATGTAGGATCACCGGGGTTTGCAACAGGCACCATACTTATGATTCGTGGTTTTTTAACACGCAAGCTATGTCTTACCGTCGTAGTCTTAAGCCAGCCACCTAGTCGCTCAGGTTCTGCAATCCTCTCAATATGTCTAAACAATGTCATGCTCGCCTCTTGAACAACATCTTCAATATCGTGACCTCTGATTCCAGAGTTTACTGCAGTTGCACGCATCATCCCATAGAATGTCGTCATTAGTGGATTCCATGCTTCAGCGTTACCCGCCCTAATTTCTTCAACAAGCCCAGCGACATACTCATGATCAAGAGCGTAGGCCCTGAAAACTCCTTCACTAAGCCCTTGCGGCTCATTGGCAATAGGCTGACTTCCTGCTTCTGACTCAATACTCATGCAAACAATTAAATTACACTTTAGTCAACAGTGCAAGCACTAGCAGTGACTCACTATCGTAGTAAAATCCAGAAACATCGCCGCGTCGTACACAAAACAGACGCATCTTTGCCACACTTCAAGAATAGGGGCTCGAGTGTGCTACCATACAATTATGCATATAGATTTAGATGCCGACAAAAAAGTAACCTTGCGAGCAACGGCTACGATGAAAAGCCATGTCGATATCACAGGAATAGCCACATTTACCGAGTACGATGTTGACGGCGCAAAATATGTTCGACTGGTACTTGATCTGGAAGGAAATCCAAAAGACTTGGCACCCGGCAAACACGCCGTACACATCCACGAAAAAGCGGCCTGCGACTGCGAAGGCTTTACGTGTGCTGGCGGACATTTTGATCCAGGCCCAAACGGCAATACCGACCCAGATGCCAACCACGGCTATCACGCCGGCGATTTGCCGAGCATTACTATTGATAAAAACGGCAAGGGTCACCTGGAATGCATTACAACTCGAGTAACGCTCAGCGATGGACCGGTTTCTATTTTGCAGCCCAAAGAAGGCACATCCTTAATGGTCCACGCCAATCCGGATCCGCACACTCCTGGCGCATCTGGCTCCGGCCACAGCGGCGGTCCGCGCCTGCTCTGCGGAACAATCGAAAAAGCCTAGATGTAGCATTCCAAACTTTTTTATTGCGAGTTTCGCCAGTCATCAATATTTTTGTGATGCCCGCTTAATAAAACATTTGGCACCTTCATTCCTTCGAATTCTTCAGGTCGGGTGTACTGCGGGTGTTCAATGGTTTTGTCGTCATCCTGGAATGATTCTTTTTCGGCTGATGTTTCGCCGCCCAAAACATTCGGAAGCAATCGAGTAATCGAATCGATGATGGTCATGGTTGGCAACTCGCCGCCAGTCAGCACATAATTGCCAACGCAGATTTGTTCGTCGACCCACGTGGTAATTCG
>CAYQXB010000072.1:0-4344 GCA_964421475.1 uncultured Candidatus Saccharibacteria bacterium | reverse complement strand
AAACAGGAGCGAACTATGAGTCCGCTGTTGAGTTTGATAGTTCCCGATCGGTGTTTCCAATTCCCAGCGGTCAAGCAATTCTGGAAGAAATGCGAACCGGTCGCTATGATCGTCTCGGCTACGCGTTTGGAATCGAAAACCCAGGTGGCGAACTTTTTGCCTATCCGCATCGGCCGAACCCCGAGCAAGGCATTCCATCCGAACAATGGAGCGTACCCAGCGAAACTGTTGCAGGCGTGTTCAAAGATAAACAACTCGTACGGCCGGAGTCAATCGAGGAATGCCTCAGCCGCTGCTTGCAAGAAGAACAAGAAATTGATTTAGGCGACGCGCCCGCTGATGCTGAGTTCACCGTTGTGCGCAAAGAACCGATTCTTGTACTGGATTGGAGCATGACTAAAGCGGAGCTTCCCGTGCGAACTAGAAGTGTCTATAGTATCTCGATTTCGATGTTGGCAAATCAAGCAATGACAGAGTTTATGGAGCAAACTGCTCAGCCAACAAATGAAGCAGCGCAAGCCGGTGAGTTCCGAGACATAGATTTTTTGTTTAGCTGCATTGCTGCGAATCGTACGCGGGCTGGTTTTGACTTTTGGCTCGAACAACATATTGCCGCCGAAGAAACTGGTACTCATCAGCCGATAGTTGTGCCGATTCGTAAACGGGATGAAAACCTGCACTGGGAAGATATCCGCCTGAGCCACCTGACTGCATAGCAGTTACGACGAAGCGCCGCAAGTCAGCTACAAACCAAGCGTGCTGTCGTTCAAATCGTCAGCCCCAAAATCTGCTGAGTCGTTCAAGTTTGTGAGTGAACCATCAATCTTTTGCACAACGACATCAATATCTTCCGGGTCAACCTGGCCATCGTCGAGCAGTGGTGCTTCGACGGGCGTTTGCGCAACCGGTTCTTCGGTTTTGCCACGTGATTGCAAATAGAAGAATACCGCACCGGCGATCAGTCCAAGGACAACAACAATCGTGAGTACAATTGCGATAATCGGTCCTTTCCTGCGACCAGGTTTTTTGACTTCTGGCGGCTTGGGCGACGGCGACTCTGGTGTTGGCGTTGGTAATGGCTGCGGATTAGATGGCGGGATGATATCGCTTGGCGGTGGCGCAATTGGCCGCTGAATGTCCATCACCACAGTACTCGTCATGTAGCGATTCATTGTGATTCTCCTGCCGCCCGCTGATTCACCAATTCCTCGCGGACTTGTTGCATGGTTGGTTTCAATGTGTTCAAAATATAGGCACGAATATCCGCAACCTGACCAATTAGGTTTGTATGCGCACGACGCGCGGCGAGAAGTGCCGCCTTAAACATTGCCGGATCTTTAGAACAATCAATAATCGTTAAATCTTCGAGCGCTTTTTTATACGTCGTCATATTTTTTTCGTATGCCGCAACTTTATCTTCGAGCTCTTTGGTATTTTGTTCTAATGCAGAGGCATCAAAAGCCTGGTTATTGAGTCCTTCGTTCAGTTTTTTTACATCACTCAAGATTGTATTGTAAGCTTCTTTTCGTTTTGTCTGAACCTCAGCCATACGAGTCGCCAGGTTTTTTATATTTGACTGAACAGCTAAACAACGCAATTGAATGCGTTGTTTTTGACTTTCATTGAGTTCTTCTTTAAATTCGGCGGCGTATTGTTTTTTTCGTTCTGAAAATCCTTTATCTTCGGCAGCGGACTGGGCGTTAATTGTTGGAGCGTAGTAGCTCTCGAGGCTCAGCGTAGGAATAATAATTCCAAGTGGTAACAGTATGAGAACTGCCACTATCTTAACAACCTTATGTATTCCCCGATCAGTCATTAGCTGAGGACTATTGTACACCCGGGTACAAGCTTAACCAAGCGCTAGCCGAGGCTATAGCGACTATTTTTGCGCACAATGAGCTGCTCACTCAAGAGATCTTCAAGCACTGCTGCGCACCGTTCATCGTCTATGTGGGATTGCAATGATTCGCGCGTCTGCGAACCCGCAACAAGTAGTTTTATGATCTGTCCGCGAATTTGACGTTTTGAACCCGCAAACTTTGATTGTTTGGTGTAGTGTTTGCTTCGGTGAATATTCTTTTCGATTGTTTTTAGGTGCGTTCCATAATCCATCATTGCCCAGTAGAATTCTCGCGGATTATCCACCGATTTCATAATTGTAGTCAGTGTTTCTTCCAGTTGTTTATCACTCACGTTGTGTTTGTCGGCAAAATAATGGTGCAGCAAAACAGTGCGGATATTAGTCTCAATAAACACGACTGGCTGGTTGTAGGCATAGGCCATAATTGCGCCGGCGGTATTTTTACCAATCCCTGGTAACGTGACTAACTCACTAATCGTCTTGGGCAGTGCACCATCAAAATCTGCCATAGTTTTCTGGGCTGCTTGGTGCAAAAACTTTGCTCGGCGATTGTAGCCAAGCCCGCTCCACAAAGCTAAAACATCGGCTAGCTTTGCGCAAGCAAGCGACTTTGTGTCTGGAAATGTTCTTATGAATAATTCGTACTTTGGTATCACGCGACCAACTTGTGTTTGTTGGAGCATAATTTCGGATACCATAATGTGGTACGGATCCAGGTTTTTACGCCACGGCAAATCACGTTGATGTTTTTTGTCGTAACTACGGAGGGTATTTAAAAACTCGTTGGTCATGATTTGCGGGCGGCAATCCAGGTCATCACAACTGCAGCCGCCACCCACTGCGGAAAGATTGTCATAATAAAACCGGCCGCCGAATCAGTCACATTGGCCGCAATCACCAAAACGCTTATTACGTAGGTCAGAAATGGAACATAAGTCAACCAGCCTTGCCACGTTGCCGGCAAATAACTGCCACGAACTTTATAAAACCAAGCACCTTTTTTGAGTTTTGGAAGTTTCTGTTTTTTCATAGCTTATCGATCTCCTCTGCTAATTGCCGATCTTTTTGAGTGACTTTGTTTGCTGAATGCGTACTCAGCGTAACTATGACTTTGCCCCAGCTTAATTCAATATCCGGGTGATGATTCGCCTTTTCAGCTAATGCGCCAACTTTATTGACAAATGCGAGCGCCGAATTAAAATCCTCAAACGTAAATTCTTTGCTAATTTTATTCTTTGACTCTTGCCACATACATGTAACTATAGCAAAACCGCTGTCCGAGGGAAAAGAGCAGCCCGCAGAGACGATTTATTCGGCTCTGCGGTGCGATGAGAAAAACCATAGGTTTGTCTCATAAGCAAGCGAAGCTAATAGTAATACCACTTATCAACACCAGCGGTGTTAGTTGCATCGGTCAGTTTTTTAGATCCACCGCCATTTAGACTCACCACGTAGTCGGCGGTTTCATCGTCAGTATTGACGCGGTACACCACAGTTGTACTATTAAGCCAACGAACTGGATTTTTTAACCCGCTTTGGGCAGCCAAATTTTTATCTTGCTTGTCACTTAGGTTATACACTAACAGCACACCTTTGCCATCGCGCTGATCAACCCACAAGCTTTTTGAGCCTTCGTTGTTATCAACATAAACTCGAGACTTTGGTTCTGCCGGAGCGCCATTAAGTGCAACCGGCGCGGCCGTACCGCCAAGTTCATATTCGTACCATGCTTTGCCGACCGCAATAGTTAGCTCATCATATTGAGTACGGAACAGATTCCAGGCTTCTTTTTCGACCAAAACCTGTTTGTTGCCGCCGTCTGCATCGACAACAAACAGCCCAACGTTTATCCCTTTTTGGTAGGCTGCCGAGGTCGCGTAGTAAATTTTGTCTTTTGCAATCAGCACATCGTTGAATGAGTTTGTCGCGACAATTTCAGTCGAAGCATCATTTACAAAATCATAACTCATCAGTCGCTGACGTTTTGGGCTGTCGCCGCTGGCGCCAGCAATAATCCTGGCGTACACCAAGCGATCGTCAATCCATCCGATTATTTGGAATCGTTCAGAACGCCCAAGCGATTTCCTTTCGCCAGTATTTACGTCGATAAGATAGAGTGTACTGAGTAAATACCCGTCTCCGTTGCGCATGTTTTCGCGCGTTGTGACGAGCGCAGCAATATCGCGGTCCGGATGCCCGGCCAATACCATGTCTTCGCGTTCCGAGCCGCTGCCCGAAAGTAACAGTTCTTCATTTTTGCCATCGGCATCAATTTTGTAAACGTCGTATTTACCCGAGCGTTTGCTGACAAATACGTGTTTGCGCGCCGGGACCATTTTGACATCTTTGGCGTCTTTGTCGCTCGGTTTAGTGGTGACGATTTCGTCTCGATAGCCATCGGCTTTTATGGTGATATCGATATCCTGATCTTCTTTGATGTCGACGGTGAGGACTATTTCGCCCTGCTCGTTAGCAAAGGCGCT
>CAYQXB010000071.1:0-4629 GCA_964421475.1 uncultured Candidatus Saccharibacteria bacterium | reverse complement strand
CCAGGACTCTGAGTCTTCGTCCCTGTATGACTTTGCCGGTATTAGTGAAGAAGACCGCCGCGTTGCCAAACTGGCACTCAAAAGCAAAAAGCCGGTGATGCTGCTGGTCAACAAAGCCGACAAAGCCCGCAAGGCTCGTGCCGAAGATTTCCAGCGACTCGGTGTCAAACAAATTTTTATGACCACCGCCTCGCAGAACCAGGGCATCGGGAATGTACTTGATGCTGTCATCGAGAGCATTCCAAAAGTTACCGTTCAAGAGGACGATAACCGGCTACACATCTCATTGCTTGGCCGCCCGAACGTCGGTAAATCGTACTTATTCAATACACTGGCTAAAAAGCAGCAAGCGATTGTAGCCGATGTCGCTGGCACGACTCGTGACATAAACCGCGCGGTCGTCAAGTACAAAACGCAAGAAGTCGAAATCATGGATACCGCTGGCATTCGCCGCCCGGGCAAGATCGGCAAGGGCATTGAACACTTTAGTGTTATCCGATCTTTGAGCGCCATCGAACAATCCGACGTTTGCTTGCTACTGATGGATGCCAACGAGCTCAACACCGCGCTTGATCAAAAAATCGCCGGTATGATCAAAGAAGCGGGCAGGGGACTCATTCTTGTGGTAAGCAAGTGGGACAGCCTTGATAAAGACGCCTACACCCGCGACGGCCTGGCGCCACAAATTCAGGCCGCGTTTGATTTTGTGCCGTGGGCGCCGCTTATTTTTACAAGCTCCGTCACCGGCCAAAACGTCACCAAGTTGTTTGACCTGGCCCAAGAAATCGCTACGGAGCGCCAAAAACGGATTAAAACACCGGAAATCAATCGCTGGATGAAAGATGTCACCGCCACGCATCCGCCAGCCGGCCTCAAAAATACTCAGCCGAAACTAAAGTATATTGTGCAGGAGGACGACAATCCTAACCCAGCGTTCAAAGTCTTCGGTCGCGACGTCAAGCACTTGCACTGGAGCTACAAACGCTTCATGGAACGCAAAATCCGCGAAGCTTACGGCTACGCCGGCACACCGGTGCGCTTCTGGTTCATCGAAGAAGACTCCAAAAAACAAGCCGCCAAAAAGCTGGGCAAACAACAATCGCCAATCACCGACTAGCCGCTAGATATCGCACTACCGGTACATTCCCGGGCAATCAGTCACGTACTGTATACTTAAGTTTATGGGTTTGTTTGCGAAAAAAACTGAATCGGGATTGCAGGGCACCATGTACGATATTGGCAGCGCTCAAACTATTTTAATTGTCGGTTTAGGTAATGCTGGCCGCGAATACACCGGCACGCGCCACAATATCGGCTTCGCGTGCGTGGATAGCTTTGCCGCATCGCAAAACTTTCCGGATTGGATCGAAAAGAAAGATCTGCGCTGTCTGTTCACCAAAGAGAACATCAGCGGCACAAGCGTTATTATTATCAAACCGACAACCTACATGAACGAATCCGGCCAGGCCGTGCAGGCCGTGCAGCATTTTTATCGGATTACCAACCCGCAAACGGTTGTCGTACACGACGAATTAGATATAAATTTTGGGCAAATCCGTGCGCGCACCGGCGGCAGTGATGCCGGCAACAACGGCATTAAATCAATCATTCAACACTGCGGTGATGACTTTGCACGTATTCGTATTGGCATCCGAAATCAATTATTAGAAAAAGTGGATGGCGCCGATTTTGTGCTGGCCAAATTTTCGGGCAGCGAAAAAAAATCATTGCCGCACATCGAGCGCGAAGTCTCCGCCATGCTCAGCGAATATATCGCCGTGGGTGATCTTCCGCACGATACTCGCGCAGTTAACACCATGTAAACTACGCGGCGCTAGGAATTTTTGGCAGCCAAATATGCGGCGTGCGAATATCCATCGCCACCATGTCTCGGCGCGTTGAACCAGCGCCAGCGTGCTGCATTTGCGGAAGTTTAACTGAGGTTCCGTCGAGCATCTTAATCTCCTGACGAATCATCATCGCGTCGCCAACTCCGTAAGTTCCGGCGTACTGCGGAAGCCGCCCAGCTTGGTTGGTAAACGTGTCTTTGTAAAGTAAGAACTTTTTGTCTGCCGCGGCAAAAACGGCCACCGCACCCGTCAGCGGAATAAGAACGCTCAGCCCATACCGGCTGTTGGTATCAACGTGGCTGTACTCACTATCGTTTTCGGATTTTGCTACTTGCGAAAGCGGATCAAACACCATAATTGCACCAGCGTTGGCGTGTATCGACGACTTGAATATATTATAAATTGGCAACAGTTCAGTCATGCGGGGGATAATGTTGCGCGCCGGGATACTTTCGGCATCGGCAGCACACCTGACTTGATCTACGGTAGCCTCAATCGAATGCGGTGAAATCAAGCCAGAAATTTTTGCAACACCAATCGTTACGCTGGCGTGCAGCGCTTCATTGAGTTGCTCCGGCAAAAATACCGGAATATCTTTTATAACCGACGGTTCATGTTCTGACATAGAATCAATCATACCTGCTTTATCACCATAAACATAAAGAGCTTCCAGAGGGGGTGGGCACCGCTGGAAGCTCATTACACCCTTCAACCCACCCCAGCGAAACATCGGAAAACTCCACTAAAAGATCCGTGTCTGCAACCGAAGTTGCAATCATTTAGACTCACTTTGAAAACGGGGCTCGAACGCTTGCGAACAAATCGTTCAAGTTGCTAGTTAAAGGGACTAATCTGTTTTAGAGCGTTGTCCGATTGAACGGACGAACCAAAAGAGTGGAGGGTAACAACTCAGACTGGCGCGCTCTAAAACAACCTAACTAAACTGCTCGGATTTCTCCGTTGCAGTGTTAGAATGGGGGTATAAGGTACGTAAAATCCTCATGAATAAACATTTAAGGACTTACGGTTTGCCATTTTAGCAAAAACATTACCTTGTGTCAATACTAAAGAACTAATTTTGTGAAATTACAAAATGAGTATAAAAGATACTAAGCATAAGCCGTTTCGGTTTGCCGGGGTAAATATTCCCAAACCGCTACAAAAGATTCCTTCGTCGCCGAAGGAATTGTTTATTGTTGGCGATTCGCTGGATGATTTTTTGCAGCAACCGCGAATAGCAATTGTCGGAACGCGCAAAGTAACATCGTACGGAAAACACATTACTGAAATGCTCGCCAGTGAGCTTGCCCAAAACGGTGTGGTGATTATTAGCGGCCTGGCGCTTGGCGTCGACGGTATTGCACACCGAGCAACACTGGATGCCGGCGGCAAAACCATTGCCGTCCTGCCGTGCGGCATCGATGATATCGCCCCACGAACTCACACACAACTAGCGCACAATATTGTAGAGCAAGGCGGAGTACTCCTGAGCGAATATCCGGATACTTATCCGCCGCTGCGCGAAAACTTTGTGGCGCGCAACCGTTTGGTCGCCGGTCTGGCAGATGCAGTGCTGATCACCGAAGCAGCCATAAAAAGTGGCACGCTGCACACGGTCAACTTCGCGCTTGAGCAAGGAAAGCCCGTGTTTGCCGTCCCCGGAAACATCACCAGTCCGATGAGCGCCGGCTGCAACCAGCTGATCAAAACTGGCGCTACCCCCGTCACCAGCGCCAACGATATTCTTGAAGCACTTGGCCTGAATGACGACAAGCAAACCAGACTCATCACCGCCAGCAACCAAGAAGAACAGATCATTATTGATTTGCTGCAGCAAGGAATCACCGACGGTCACGAGTTGTTATCAAAGAGCAAATTGCCGCCGCAGATCTTTAATCAAACGCTCACCATGCTCGAAATTTCCGGATCCATCAAACCCCTCGGCAACAACAACTGGTCACTAAAATAATTTGCGTTGTTGCGAAATTTGCTTTAGTATCGGCATTTGCGATTTAAATGCTAAACTTAAGCAATAAGCAGAAAGACACATGGCCAAAAACTTAGTAATCGTTGAAAGTCCGGCAAAAGCCAAAACTATCGAGAAATACCTTGGTAAAGATTTTAAAGTCATGTCCTCGGTTGGTCATATCCGTTCGATTGCCAAAAAAACCAAGGATGGCACCGAGCCAATCCTGGTGAAAGATGGTTTTAAAACGACATACGAAATTGATCCCGAAAAAAAGAAGATTATTGCCGAACTCAAAAAAGCCGTCAAAACTGTTGATACCGTCTGGCTGGCAACCGATGAAGACCGCGAAGGCGAGGCTATCGCCTGGCATCTCTGCGTCGTACTGGGCCTGAATCCAAAAACCACCAAGCGAATTGTGTTCCACGAAATCACCAAAGAAGCGATAGAAGCAGCTGTCAAAAATCCGCGTAACGTTGATATGACGCTCGTCGAAGCTCAGCAAGCGAGGCAGATACTGGACCGGATTGTTGGTTTTGAGTTATCACCCGTGGTCTGGCAAAAAGTCCCGGGCGGCAAATCAGCCGGCCGCGTACAATCACCAGCTGTTCGATTATTAGTTGAGCGCGAACGCGAAATCGAAAAGTTCGAAGGCTCAAGTGAATTTAAAGTTATTGCCGAGTTCAAAGCCAAAAAGGGCGCTGTCAAAGCCGAGCTCCCAAAACGCTTTGCCACTGAAGCAGCCGCCAAAAAATTCCTCGAAAGTTTGATCGGTGCAACTTTCAGTATCAGCGACGTCACGACAAGCCCGGG
>CAYQXB010000070.1:0-4634 GCA_964421475.1 uncultured Candidatus Saccharibacteria bacterium | reverse complement strand
CGAACCTGGGACCTCGTGGTTATGAGCCACGCGAGCTGCCGCTGCTCCATCCCGCGATAACTTTTTAAGGACTTGAGTGTCCGATCAAACTGGAATGTACTTTGCGCGGCTCATTATGAGCGATTGACTCACGATGAGCTGCCGCTGCACTCGTCTCGCGATAACTTTTTAAGGACTTGAGTGTCCGATCAAACTGGAATGTACTTTGCGCGGCTCATTATGAGCGATTGATTCACGATGAGCTGCCGCTGCACTCGTCTCGCGATAACTGCTTAAAAGTGAAGCTAAGTAATACTACCAAACAGAGGTGATTTTGTCAATCACCTCATTTGTTTGTTTGGACAGTAAACCTAGATCCCGAGGATTTGTTTCTTTTTGGCGTCAAATTCCTCTTGCGTTAAGATGCCTTGATCTTTCAAAGCTGCGAGTTGCTGCAATTGTGCAGTCGTATCATCGACTGGTGCAGCCTGTTGCTGGTTCGGCTCCAAATAACCTGGCTGAACCTCGCCCTGGTCTTGCCATCGTCGTGCTTGTCGACGACTAACATTGTTTGATACTGCGGTTGCTGTTCCGGCAACAACTGCGGTGCGCGCTACTCCTCTTAGTAAACCTGGCATATTAGTTCTCCTCTCCTTCTAGTTCTTGCAAAGCTTCTGGGTGAATCCGACCCTCAGCGACTAACACTCCGTTGGCATCGATCAATGCTTTTTTGAGCGGCTTCGCCCACAATTGTTCAACAATCAATAGACCAGCAGCCGTATTGTTTTCGAGTAAATCTGCAACTTCGGCAATGTCGTCATCGGTAATATCTTTTTTGCTTGGTTTGTACTTTTCGACAAATGCGAGCGCTACACCGTCGCCCAAGTTAGCGAGATCAAGCTCCGTGACTTCACCTTTATCATCCTTTGTAACGATTGCCAGCGCCAATACATCGATAACTCCTTTATCGATCGCGTCGCTCAGCGCATCTAAAATATTGCCGTTAAATTTGTTGCCTTCAAATCCAACGATTATGTAATCAATCGGTCCTCTCATGGGTACCCCTTCCTGCGTTAATGTCGTACTTCTATTGTACTCTCAAAACTCAACTATTGAGAAGTTGATTATCAGATTCGCGGAAGAAAAAGTTAACCCAGGCTTCGATATTTTTTTGGTACTGTGGTTTGTCGGAGTTTTTTTCGGCTTCGGATTTCTCTGTTTTGGTTTCTATGGTATGTTGCAGCGCAACTTCGTTGGGTATCAAATATACTTTTTCGCCCGGAGCTGCTTTGCCAAATTGTTGGCGTGCGGCAAGTTCTAAAAATTGGTCAGTTTCGAGGTATTGGTTTTGCAGCGCCAGGTTTTGGTTTTCAAGTTCGGTGATGGCAACTTCTTGCTCCAGTTTTGAAACTTTTTTTTGCAGTTCAAAATTTGTCTGAATCGCCTTGACGCCGCTCCAACTGACCAGCAATACAATCACCACAAACACAATCTGGCCGAGCACACGCACGTCAGACAGCGACTTCACAAAAGCCTTGGCGCGAATTGGAAATTGAGTTTTTATTTTTTCGAACATGTACCAGAGGTATTATACCAGAAAGTACTAGTGTTTTTTGCGCCGGGCTTCGAAGTACAAAATATACACCATATAACCCTGCATGAGCGCGGCATTGAGTGGCAAAACGAGAAGCTGCCAATTCCACATGCCAACCGATACTAACGCAAATACCGCACTGATTGTTCCGAGCAGCCAGGTAATTTTTGTTTCGGTTTCTGGCTGCTTCTTTGCTTTTATAAACGTCGGGATGAGCGCAACGA
The DNA here is from genome assembly GCA_964421475.1 of uncultured Candidatus Saccharibacteria bacterium. Classification (GTDB taxonomy): domain Bacteria; phylum Patescibacteriota; class Saccharimonadia; order Saccharimonadales; family JAGQNJ01; genus CAYQXB01. The sequence goes on along the minus strand of CAYQXB010000070.1, from coordinate 2,837 downwards.
CACCAACAAAAAGCCTAACGAAGCATTCGAATTCTGGGGTCCCTGCAAGGCCTGCCTTGTGGGGTGAAGCGTAAGTCTTGTCTGGTGGTGAAAGTAAAACAACTTCCGTTGTTTTACGGAAGCTGCAGTACAAGACTAAGCTGGTGGGGAGTGGAGGGGACACGAAAGCTGCAACCATGCTCGGAATAAATTCCTGCGCGTGACCTGGCTTTGTGAACCACTTTTGCAAAAATGCAAAAGTCTGCTTTAACTCCACGTGGATCCATCTATTGAAAACAAAAACTACCCGTACGGGCAGTTTTCATTTTCAATGGTGGGGGTGGATGGAGTTGAACCATCTACCAAGGCGTTATGAGCGCCCTGCTCTAACCGATGAGCTACACCCCCCTGAACCTACGTAAGTAAAACTCCGGTTAACAGAGGGAGTATAGCAGATTTGATGTACTTTTGTGAGCGTTATTTTACTGAGCGCGAGGAATGAAGTCCCAACCATCTGCGCAAAAACCATCACTTTGACAATCTTCTGGGGTATAGGTTGTAAGCGGTTCGTCAATCATTGCTCGATATGGAACTCCTGCTTCTTCTAATCTCTCGAGCGCTTCACGACGCTTCCAGGTAATAACGACCTCGACATTCTTAGCGCCGGCATCAAGAACTTGCTGGGCAACTTGCACTGAATTGGAACCCGTTGTTCCGACATCCTCTTTGACAATGACTACGTCTGGTTTAACCGATGCGATAACTAGCTCGCTAATTTTGGGTAAGAATAGTTTCTTTGAATTTTCCTTGTCTTTGGCGCTTATCAGCCCGATCGTTTCCCCCCTCAAATCTCCGAGCCACATCAAGTGCAACTCTGTTCGTGCCATTTGCAACACCGATAATAAATTGTGGTGCGCCTCGAAATTCTTCTTCAAGATAGTCAGCGGTTGCACCAATCCACTCTGCATACAATGGATCTTCGTTCTCGATCGTATCAAAATCAAGTTTGCGCCCGTGCATACCGCTTACAAACTCGTGGTGCGTACCTTCTGCATCTAGCACTCCGGCCTCAATAATATGGTTTCTAAAAACTTCTAAGTTTGCCATTACGCTGCTTCCCCTCGTGCGATTAGTCCATTGTTAATTTCATTAGTGATCACGGCATATTCTTGTGGTGGATTTGGATTTCCGGTGACCTGCCGACCTAGTACAAGGTAATCTGCCCCGTTTGCAGTTGCAAGCTCTGGTGTAACGGGGTTCTTCTGATCATGCGCGACAGCATGCAGCGAACGCGTACCTGGAATCATCGAAATTTTGTTAGCAACAAGCGCAAGTTCATGCTTCTTGCCAGAAGAAACTGCACCACCAATCCCCGCTTCGCTAGCGCAGGCGATTCGTCGTTTAACTATGGTTCGGCGCAAGAATCCATACGTAAGCACCGATTCTGCGTCGTCGATTGAGGTCAGGTGAGTGACCGCCAACAATGTCACATCCGGATTCTGCTCAGCAACCAATTCTTGAGCCGCGCGCATTGAATCAACACCGCTTTTAGTATGAATCGTGATGCCGACCGGCGGATGATCAAGCCTCAATAGATTTCCAATGATTCCTTTTGTAGTTGCTGGAATGTCGTCAATTTTAGCATCAGCAACCCATTCTCTGCCTTTGTCTGCCGCAAGTTTGCTACACCACTTCCACGATTCAGCTGACGATAATTCAAGTCCCAACTTGACAATTGGCGCACCCGCGTCACGTGCAATCGCAACAATATTCTTGGCTTCTCGGCGATCACTGGTATCAACTGCAAGAACCCCTCGTTGTTCAGCTGGTAGGCCTTTTTCCATTCCTGGCATATTTCCCCGCTCTCCCACCACCTTAGTTTTTATCAGTATATCGCAATTTGCAAAAAAATTACCTAGAACACATTGGCGTGGTCGTCTTTCCATTTTTTGACAGCGTTGTTCCAAACTGAAAGGTCTTTGGTAATTTTGAAACAACTTGGATAATCGTACGGCCATTCGCCCGGACCCGTCCAGACAATCGTATTATTGGAGCACGATTTTATGTTCATACGTGGCGAAATTTTGTGCGATTCAAATCCTGGTTTTTTGTCGACCCGAAAAATATTGTTGCTAATAACAAGCCCTGGTGCTATTGCCCGGTTTGCGCTCCAACCTTTAAACAATATGCCCGTACCGGGAACAGCGCCGCGGAAGACCGTGTTCATAGGTTTCATCCATAGTAAGTTATCTTTAAATGTTACCGTGTTTTTTGAACCGTCCAATGTTGGAGACTTATGATCCATGCTAACGCCCGCGTAGCAGCCATCAAAGAAAGAATCTTCGACGATGCCGCCTTGCATGTGATCGTTCTCGAAACAATCATCATGCATATTGGACACCCAAACACCGCGCACATGGAAGTTGTTGCCTGGGCTTTCAACACGAATGCCGTCGCCATTATTATCGGCACGAATTCCCTCGATCAAGAAGTCTGGACTACGGATCGTTGCAATACCAGAATGATGATACGGATTCTCCCACGTAACATTCGGATCAGTGTCGTCCCACACGCCCTGATATTTGCCACCAAACCAGCAAGCCGGACCACTGCCGCCAAAAATCGTAACCCACGCGATTGGGTTGCCGTTACTACTTCGGCCATCCCACGTTAGTTTGCTGGCATCAATAACTGTGTTGGGTTTCAGGCTCTGATTTCTGTATCCGGATTTGAGTAAGCCGGATAAAACTATTTTATTACCGGCGCGCGTAAGACATTTGGATTCAAATTTCTTGGGCGGCGTTTTGCAGTTTGGCGGCGTGCCGGTTTGACCAGCCGGACACGTCGCTGCCACACCA
>CAYQXB010000069.1:0-4721 GCA_964421475.1 uncultured Candidatus Saccharibacteria bacterium | reverse complement strand
CCAAAATGGTATTCTACAAAAATACACGAAGAATTGCCTGAAGGAATACCTTCAGATATTACTGGAAAATTTCGTAAAGAAATTACCACGAAAAAAAAGATAACTTTGCAATTGGAAAAAATTGAAGACTTAAAAGGAAATGTTTTAGAAGAATATAAAGCAAGGGAGCGGAGGTTTGGAAAATAAATGGGCGTAACTATCTTAATTGTGGGTTTAATTTTGTTCGTCTTGCTGGTGATTGTCCACGAATATGGTCACTACAAGGCGGCCAAAAGTAGCGGTGTTGAAGTCGAAGAATTTGGGCTGGGGTTTCCGCCAAAAGTGTGGGGCAAAAAGCTCAAAAATAAGACGTTACTAACCGTAAATCTTTTGCCGCTCGGCGGATTCGTGAAACTTAAAGGTGAGCATGATGCCGATACGGCCAAAGGAAGTTACGGCGCAGCTTCGATTCAAAACAAGGTAAAAATCATGATGGCCGGAGTGCTCATGAATCTGTTAGTGGCGATTGGAATCCTCGGAATCCTCGCCATCGTCGGTATGCCAAAACTGTTCGATAATCAGTTTACGTTCGCCCCAGATACCAAAGTGATTCGCAATGATGTACTGGTGGGTTATGTCGAACCGGATTCGCCAGCCGCGCAGGCCGGCATTGAACTTCGGGATCGGCTGGTGGCAATTGGTACCGTCGATGATATGCAGCCGATTACCGATGCCGAAAACGTACCTGAAATGACTCAATCCCATGCTGGACAGACCGTAATTTTAGAAGTAAATCGCGGCGGTGAGGTAGAAAGTAAATCGGTTATCCTGAGGAGCAATGAAGAAGTCGAAGCCAGCAAAAATACCGACCAGCCTAAAGGCTATTTAGGCGTTGTGCCAGCTGAGTACACCATGCAACGCTCGACGTGGTCTGCACCAATTGTGGCGGTGGGAACTGCCGGGCAATTTACGTGGATGACGCTCCAGGGAATCGGTACAGCGCTGGGTAATGTTTTTAGTGGTAACGGCGGTGAAGCCGCACAACAAGTTGCCGGACCAGTCGGAATCTTTGTGCTGCTCAAAGACGGCAGCTTACTTGGACCAGGATTTATGCTGATGATTATCGCCGTGATTTCGCTGACGCTAGCCATCATGAATGCGCTGCCAATTCCGGCGCTGGACGGTGGTCGTTTGTTCGTAACGCTATTGTTCCGTTGGGCTAAAAAGCCGCTCACACCAGCATTAGAGGACAAAATTCACGGCACCGGTTTTGCGCTGCTGATCGGACTATTTGTGCTGATTACGGTGATTGACGTGCGGAGATTCTTTTAAATGACCGAAGAAAAACCACTGCAAAAAGAAAAACCCCACTCGCCGCAAGCAACAAAACCACAACCAAAGCGCTTGCAGTTTTGGCACCCGATTGTAGCGATTGCTCTGGTGGTTTTTATTTACTTCTTTTCGCAATTGGTTGCTGGGGTTTTCGTATCGATCTATCCAGCTATTCGCGGCTGGGGAGTCGACACAACAAATCTGTGGCTTAAGACGCCAGCCGGTCAATTCTGGACAATTATGTTTATCGAAGTAAGCGTTGTGCTGATGGTCTGGGGGCTATTAAAAATTCGCGGCCTTAACCTCAAGGCAATCGGGCTTAAAAAACCAAAATGGATGGATATTAGTTACGCGCTTGCTGGTTTTGCAGCCTATTTTGTGTTGTACGTGATTATTGCGCTGATTGCTCAAAAACTGTTCCCGAGTATTGATTTTGACCAAAAACAACAAATTGGATTCCAAACTGCACGCGAAACTTCACAACTTATTTTGGTGTTTATGAGCTTAGTTGTCGCGCCGCCGATTGCTGAGGAAATTCTCTGTCGTGGCTTTTTGTATACAGGCTTACGCTCAAGGTGGCCGGTTTGGATTGCAGCGGTTGTTACCAGTATATTATTTGCAGCTGCGCATTTGCAGTTTGGCAGTGGCGCTCCACTGTTATGGGTAGCGGCGATCGACACGTTTATTCTTTCGCTGGTGCTGGTGTTCTTGCGCGAAAAAACAAACAGCCTGAGCGCGCCAATTATGCTCCACATGCTCAAAAATGGTTTGGCGTTCACGCTGTTATTTGTCATTGGCGTCAGGTAGTGGTATAGTTTGTAGCCGTAATGAATTACAAAGCATTTTCAGTCGCAGCACCGACACCACCCCTCGGGGTGTAATGCTTACTGTTCTTATAAAACAAGAATTTTAGACAAACATCCCGCTCAAGAAACCGAGCGGATTTTATTTTAAGGAGAAGAAACATGGAAACGATAGAAGAATCAGCCGAAATTGCAGCACAAATGCAGTACTGGCAAGAAGTGGCAGAAACGGTGGTACGTGGAAAGTTAGACATAGAGGATTGCATAGAAGCAAATACCCAGGACTTAAAACGCCAGGAGGCAGATGGTGTTATATCAGTGGATGATTTACGTGCTGGCGTTGCTTTCGCAAACACGCTTGATAAAGATGCTGTCGAACAGTATGGCGCAGATTTGAGCGAGGGTGCCGAACGTGTCGAGCGAACCGCATGGCGAATTATGCACCACGCCGGACGCACAGCACTCAAGGAAATAAATCAAGCCAAACAGCACCAAACCAGAAGTAACATCAGCAGAAACGCAAGACTGCACGCCAAACGAGGGCGTTATTCTCGCTTAGGTCGGCAAGGGGTGTGATAGGATAAAGCTATGAAATTATCTCAAAACTTTACCAAAACCCGCAAGGACGTACCTGCGGACGAAACCGCCAAGAACGCCAAATTGCTACTTCAAGCTGGCTTCATTCACAAAGAAATGGCCGGTGTGTACGCTTACTTGCCACTTGGCTTGAGGGTGCTCGAAAATATCAAAACTATTGTGCGTGAAGAAATGGACAAAGTGGGCGGGCAAGAAGTACAAATGACGGTCCTGCAGCCAAAAGAATTGTTTGAAAAAACTGATCGTTGGGACGACAAAAAGGTAGACAACTGGTTTAAGACCAAACTAACGAGCGGCACTGAGCTTGGTATGGGGCTGACTCATGAAGAGCCAATCGTAGACATGCTGTCCGACTATATCAATTCGTACAAAGACTTACCAATAATGGTTTATCAGATTCAGGGCAAGTTCAGGAATGAGCTTCGGGCTCAAGCTGGTTTGCTGCGTGGACGTGAATTTGTCATGAAAGACATGTACAGTTTTGCGCGAACGCAAGAGGAGCACGATGAAATATATGAGAAAGTCGCAAAAGCGTACAAGTGTGTATACGAACGCCTAGGCATAGGCGACATTACGTATCGCACATACGCGGACGGCGGTATTTTTACGCCTCGTTTTAGTGATGAATTCCAAATGCTGAGCCCGATAGGCGAAGATACAATTTACGTCGATGAAACTGCAAAAATCGCAGTCAATAAAGAAGTGATTGATGACGAGCGTTTGGCAAAAACTGACGTGAATAAATCTAAGCTGAAAGAATATACCGCAATCGAAGTCGGGAACATCTTTCCGCTTGAAACCAAATATACCGATGCGCTTGGCGTATTCTATAGTGATGCTGACGGCAAGCAACAAAAAATAATTGCTGGCTGCTACGGGATCGGTGTTAGTCGTCTAGTCGGAGCGCTTGCTGAGCACTTTGCGGACGATAAAGGCTTGGTGTGGCCGGAGAACATCGCGCCGGCGCAAATTTATTTGGCGAGTATTGGCACTGACGAAACTGTGATAAAAGCAGCAGACGAACTGTACGAAACATTACAGAAAGTTGGCATCGAAGTATTGTATGATGACCGCAGTGTGCGGCCGGGTGAAAAGTTCGCCGATGCTGATCTGATGGGTATTCCACATCGCGTGGTTGTTAGTCCAAAAACACTTGCTATCGGCAAATTTGAGTACAAAAAGCGGACTTCTACCGAAGTTAGTATGCTGACTAAAAACGAACTATTAAAAACTCTGGCGTCGGCGGCGTAAGGTTGCTATAATACGGCGACTATAGGGGGTATAGAAACTCACAGAAGAGCAAATTGGGCAATAATATTAAGGCAAGGGTAAGCCGATCGCCAGATAAACAGGAACAGCTATGAAAAAACAATTCCACCTAACCAAAGATGGTATCACTGAGCTAGAACAAGAGCTAGCCGGATTAGTAAAACAACGAGGTCCGATCGCAGAGCGTATTAAATCAGCCCGCGAATTTGGCGATCTTGCAGAGAATGCTGAGTATATCGGTGCCCGCGAAGAGCAAGAACGTGTCGAAAGCCGCATTGCAGAAATCGAAAACGTACTCCAGAACGTCGAAGTCATCAAAAAACCACGTGGTGATAATAAAGTACAGCTTGGTTCAAAAGTCGCCCTCAAGGGTAATGGCACCAAGAAAGCATTCCAGGTTGTGGGCACCGTTGAAGCCGATCCATTAAGCGGCAAAATATCCGACGAATCGCCAATCGGCAAAGCTTTGCTGGGCCAAAAAGTCGGCGATAAAGTAGAAATTAGAACCCCAGCCGAAACTGCCACCTACGAAGTCATCGAAATCAGCTAATATCTGATCTTCTGGTCATACGCTAAACAGATAACAGGTTGGTTTGCGGCTCGCTGCGATAACTCCTCGGCTACAACCAATCCCATAAGCGATGAGTGACCCAGTTGGTATTGCTCGGCATGAAACCGACTGTCAGAGTTTTGATTGATGCGTTGGTCCATAGTATCGCGCTCGGTGTTAGTTACGATCCA
>CAYQXB010000068.1:354-4722 GCA_964421475.1 uncultured Candidatus Saccharibacteria bacterium | reverse complement strand
GTCTTTGGCTTCACTCTTGAGTTTTAGGGCATGGTCGTGCGCTTTTTTGACTTCCGCTTCGTTGAGCTCGTCGGAGTGATCGGCTTCGTCTACCAACATACGCACGTGATTGTCTAAAATCTCAATAACACCACCGTTTGTCACGTAGTAATCCATCAGATCGTCCGGCGTGTTTGATTTTTTGCGCACCTTGATAATTCCCGGGCTGGCAATACTCACCAACGGCATGTGGTGTTGCAGCACACCAATTTCGCCCTCAGGCGTCGGCAAACGAAGCTCATACACTTCTTCGCTCAGCTTTGTGCCGCTTAGTGTCACAAGTTCAAACTTAATCATGAGGAGCTCCTTCGGAGCGAAGTAGGGAGTAAGAAGTAGGAAGTAAGGGTCATTTCTGCCTCCGTTTTGTCGATTTTATGAGCCCGTTGAGCAATTTATGCGCTCTTACACTCTGATTATACAGCTCAACCCGCTGTTGCTCTTTTAAGTATTCAATATCAAACGCTGTGTAGAAAAAGCTTTGGAGCTCCGTTAGCGAACCGAGCGCCATAGAATAAAAATGTGCCTTATCGGCAATCGACTGCCGGCTAAAACCCTCAGCAATATTAGCTCCGACAGAGGTAGCAGCACGACGCATTTGATTGGTCAAAGCAAACTGCTCAGTTTTAGGGAAGTCTTTTGTTGAAACATACACGTGTTTCGCAAGCAATCGCGCTTCTTGCCACGACTTTAGATCCTCAAAACTCCTTACTCCTTGCTCCATACTTCTTACTCCTTGAAGGTTATTTAACTTCCTTTATCGTACCCTTCATATAGAACGCGGATTCGGGTTTGTTGTCGTGTTTGCCATCCAAAATTTCGCGGAAGCCAGTGATTGTATCTTTGAGTGATACATACTTACCCGGGTTGCCAGTAAAGATTTGAGCCACGTCAAATGGCTGCGTCAAGAAACGTTGAATACGTCGCGCGCGGTTTACGGTCTTTTTGTCTTCGTCAGACAGTTCTTCCATACCCAAAATCGCAATGATATCTTGCAAGTCTTTATAGCGTTGCAAAATTCGTTGTACTTCGCGGGCGACTTCGTAGTGCTCACGGCCAACAACTTCTGGATCAAGAATTGTTGAGCTTGAATCAAGCGGATCAACAGCCGGATACAAACCAAGCTCGGTCAACGCACGGTTGAGTGCAATCGTGGAATCCAAGTGAGCAAATACTGTTGCTGGGGCTGGATCGGTAAAGTCGTCCGCCGGTACGTAGACCGCTTGGACAGAAGTAACCGAACCTTCTTTGGTAGATGTAATTCGCTCCTGCAAGCCACCCATTTCTTGCGCCAAGTTCGGCTGGTAACCCACGGCAGAAGGTAAGCGACCAAGTAGGGCAGATACTTCGGCACCGGCTTGTGTAAAGCGGAAGATGTTATCAACAAACAACAACACGTCTTTGCCTTCATCACGGAATCCTTCGGCAATTGTCAGGCCCGAAAGCGCCACACGCAGACGAGCCCCTGGTGGTTCGTTCATTTGCCCGAACACGAGCGAAGTTTTATCCAGCACGCCTGACTCTTCCATTTCGTAGTACAGGTCATTACCTTCACGGGTACGCTCGCCAACGCCGGCAAAGACTGAATAACCACTGTGGTACTTGGCAATGTTATTGATCAGCTCGGTAATAAGCACGGTTTTACCCACGCCGGCGCCGCCGAACAAGCCAACCTTACCACCTTTAGTAACTGGGCAAATCAGATCGATAACTTTAATGCCGGTTTCAAGAATTTCAACTTCGCCAGACTGTTCCGAAAGGGCAGGTGGCGTACGGTGAATTGGTGCCGTTCGTTTATGATCAGCTTTTTTGCCATCAATTGGCTCACCAATCACGTTAAACATACGACCCAGCGTTTCTTTACCAATCGGTACACTAATTGGTGCGCCGGTATCAATTACACTGTCGCCGCGAGCGATGCCGTCGGTTGAGCTGAGCGCAATAGCGCGGACCGTTGACTCGCTGAGGTGCTGCGCAACTTCGAGTACCAACGTACGATCATCAAGCTTCATATGCAGCGCGTTAAAAATCTTTGGCAGATGACCTTCCTTGAAGGCGACATCGACCACCACACCCACAATCTGAGTGATCTTTCCGGTTTGAGTTTTTTGATTCGTTGCTGTTGCCATTATTGTTCTCCTTGTCTGAATTGTTGTAGTTGAAGTGCGTGATAAGTGTTGTGGGCTAGCCTCATGCGATGGCCTCCGCGCCGCCGGTAATTTCGGCGATTTCTTGGGTAATTGCGGCCTGCCGGGCGGTGTTAAAGGCCAGTGTCAAATCATCAATCAGATCATTGGCATTATCAGTAGCATTCTTCATAGCCATCATACGCATCGATTGCTCGGATGCTTGGCTTTCTAGCAACGCTTGGCTCAAGTTTGCTTCAATCAAACGCTCGGTAACACTGTCGAGTACAGCTTTTGCGGATGGCTCGAACACGGCGTTTTCAAGGTCAGCCGGAATATGCACGGTCGTAAATGCCGCTGGCAGTAGTCGCTGTACTTCGACTTCTTGACTAATACTCGATTTAAAGTCGGTATAAATAATATCGACAGCATCCACTGTCGTTTCTTTATATAGATCAGTTACCGAAGAAAGTAGGGGAGCGATGTCGTTAGCCGTGGGCGCTTCGGGGAAGTTTTGGTAGGCTGCCAAAATTTCAACGCCTTCGAGTTTGGCAGCAAAATTCGAAGCCTGTTTGCCAATCACGATCAGCTGCGACGCAACATTTTCTTCGACGTCTTTGGTCAGTTCTTGAGCCAATCGACGAAGCACGTTGCTGTTATAGGCACCCGCTAAACCGCGGTCGCTGGTAATCGCAATAATCACGCGAGTTTTAACGGTGCGCTGCACAAACAATGGATGTTTGCTGACATCAGTCAATTCTCGCAGACGAGTCAAAAGTGCATTCGCCAGATTGCGATAATCACGCGACTTCGCAGCATTATCTTGCGCCCGGCGCATTTTACTCGCACTCACCAGCTCCATAGCCTTTGTAATCTGTTTCGTGTTCTTCACAGAACCGATGCGTTGCTTTAATTGCTGCGTACTAGCCATGATGGACCTCGATCACTTTGTCACAAAGCTGTCCTACAATTTCCGGAAACGCATCCCAAATTATTTCTGGCTCATCACGCCAAAACATTTGTGCATTGACCCAGTCAGGAAAGTCGCGCTCAGCAGTTTCTCCGTTGGGATGCGGAAAGACAACAACACCTGTAGACGTATCGAAAGTGACATCGTCACGCTTAAGCTCATCATAAAGTCCGTCTGAGATCTCTGCAATTTTGTCAGCCCAATTCAAGTTAAATTGCTCATCACCCTCAATAGCAGCAGCTTCGCGTCGGGCCTGATTTATGTAACTATTGTCACCAAGAAATGTCATTGTTACGCTTCCTTGTAGCCTTTCGCGATTTCTTGAGCAACCTTGAGGATTGCTTTGTTCATTTCGTCGGTTGGTTTGTCGCCTTTGTCTAATTGTGTCATCAATTTCTTGTGATCTTTTTGCATGCGAGCCAGGAATGCTTCTTGCGCAGACTTAATGTCTTTGACGGGAACCGTGTCAAATGCACCTTCGTTCGCCGCGTGCAGAGTTGCGGTTTGCTCCCACACACTCATTGGTGAATACTGCGGCTGCTTCAAGATTTCCGTCAAACGCTGACCGCGCTCGATGCGGTGTTTAGTTTCGGGATCAAGATCAGTCGAGAACTGGGCGAATGCTGCGAGTTCACGGAACTGCGCCAGTGAAAGTCGCAAGTTTCCGGCCACACCTTTCACGGCTTTGGTCTGCGCTGCACCACCAACACGTGACACAGAGAGACCAACTGAGATCGCTGGACGGATACCCTGGTAGAACAAGTTCGTTTCCATGAAAATCTGACCGTCAGTAATCGAAATCACGTTGGTCGGAATGTAGGCGCTAATATCACCGGCCTGCGTTTCAATAATCGGCAGGGCAGTCAATGAACCGCCACCTTCAGCGTCGCTCATCTTTGCTGAACGCTCGAGCAAACGAGAGTGCAAGTAGAATACATCACCCGGATACGCTTCACGGCCCGGTGGACGTCGCAGGAGCAGGGACATCTGCCGGTAAGCTGCGGCGTGCTTGGTAAGATCATCGTAAATAATCAACGCATGTTGACCGTTGTCACGGAAGTATTCACCCATAGCGGTTCCAGCGTACGGAGCAAGATATTGCAGCGATGCCGGATCGGCAGCCGAAGTTGCCACCACAATCGTTTGATCCATGACTCCTTCGCGTTTGAGACGCTCAACGGTGCGCGCAACCTTGCTCAATTTTTGACCAACCGCAACATAAATGTTGATAATGCC
>CAYQXB010000068.1:0-344 GCA_964421475.1 uncultured Candidatus Saccharibacteria bacterium | reverse complement strand
CGTTTGACGATCACCAATAATCAATTCACGCTGACCACGGCCGACAGGAATCATTGAATCAATAGCAAGCAGCCCCGTCATCAGCGGTTCATGAACGCTCTTTCGAGCCAACACACCAGGAGCCGGACGTTCGACTAATCCCATTTTTTTGGATTTGATTGGGCCACGATCATCCAGCGGACGACCAAGCGGATCAACCACGCGGCCAACAAGCTCCGGACCAATAGGTACTTCGAGCACCTTACCAGTTAAGCGAACTTTTGCACCAGCTTTAACACGAATATCTTCGCCGAGGAGCACGGCGCCGATTTCGTCTTCCATCAAGTTCAAGGCAAATGCCGTGA
>CAYQXB010000067.1:0-4724 GCA_964421475.1 uncultured Candidatus Saccharibacteria bacterium | reverse complement strand
CGACAAGGTTCTCGCGTCGCAAGAACCTTGTCGTAATCATAAGCATGCAGCGGCTGCGCGGTGAGCATCATGACAAAATTGGTGACATCTACCACATTGTTGATTGGCTTAATACCAACGCGGTACAGGAAACTTTGGAAGCCGATTGGCGAGGGTTTGATCGCCACGCCACTCATTGGAATCGCCATAAACCGTGGCGCAAGTTGTGGAACCAAGTTTTTGACTTCGAGTTTTAACTTGTCTGCTTTTACCTTGAACGCATCGAGCGGTTTTTGATACCAATCTGGGCTGGTGAATTTTTTGTGTTGAATCCCAGCGATTTCCCGCGCCACACCAAGCTGGCCGAACAGATCTGGACGATGCGTAAACATTTTGTTTTCGATGTCGATAATATGATCATTCAGCTCGTACACATCGGCAAACAGCGTGCCGGGTTCAACGTTTTTGTCGATTTCTAAAATGCCGGAGTGGTCGTCGTTGATGCCCAATTCTTGGCCTGAACCAATCATGCCGTTGCTGATTTCGCCTCTCAAAGCACGCGCATCGAGTTTAAATTGCTCTTTGTCCCACGTACTCGGCACAATTGCGCCCGGTGGCAACCAGCCAACCAATAATCCTTCGCGGACATTCGGTGCCCCACATACTACTTGCACGTACCCATCTTTATCACGAGTCGCACCCGGAACTTTTCCGCCATCATCCAACTTGCACACGTGCAATTTATCGGCGTTTGGATGCTGTCGACATTCCACAACTTTAGCAACTACAATACCGTGATAGCGTTCGCCAAGATCAATAACTTCCTCAACCTCGCCCAATTGCGCGCCGATTTTTTTGACCAGCTCATCAACCGGCACATCAATACCCGTAAACTGCTTCAACCAGTTAACTGAAATTTTCATTCGAAACTCTTCTTTCTGTTGAGTGTGATATCAGATACTTCTATGCCCTTCGGCAGATCAAGTAACTGCTTCAGACACTTTGCGACTTCAGCTGGATCCATCCAATATGATCCGTCATCCGTAATGTCGTTGCCTAAATCTTTTTCAAAAAGTTTTGTTTTCATGCCACCAGGGTAAAAACCGATCACCCGACAGGGAGTATCACCTAATTCTTCGCGCAAAGAATCGGTAAATCCACGTTGGCCCCACTTTGAGGCAACATACGCCGAATGACGCTTATTACCCTTGAGTCCTGCTGTGGAGACCACATTTACGACGTCTGCCTCGTCGGACCGAATGCGCTCAAGCAAGCCAGACGAAAGCAGCATAGGCGCCTTAAGATTCGTTGCCAATAACAACTCAGTGGCTTCATCTGTCATAGCATTCATAGACTCTTCGCCCCAGACACCAATACAATGTATAACTGCTTCAATCGGATCTGAACTCGACAGGACATCTTGGGTAGCTTTTGAAATATTCGCTGCAATTGAAAGATCATACAGTAGGTTGTCATCAGCGGCAGAACATGCTGTACGTGAGATATTAACAACGCGAATACCGCTTGCTTTGTATAACTTTGCTATCTCGAGCCCAAGTCCATCGCTGGCACCAGTAATAACAACTCGCTTTTTGGTCATTTCAATAGCTCCTCGAGTTTTGGCTTTACGATTTGATAAAGCAATTTGTGCCCTTTATCATTTGGGTGAATATAATCATATGAATAAAGTTCGTCCGTGCTCGCTTGTTCAAATGTTTGGCGAACCGGCAAAAATTCTAATCCTGCGCCCTCTACCAGACGCCTTAAAGCCTCTTCATATTCCTTGATACGCTGATCAGAATATTCTTTGTCCTTAAAGGTAACTGTTTCTCGGCCAATGGGCAGCGCCCCTACAAAAAGTATTTTATCGCTGTGCGTTTTAGCAAGTGAAATGATAGTTTTAGTATTAGACTCAAATTGTTCAAGCGGTGTTTCTACTTTGCCATCAGTGCTACGCTCATCATTTGCCCCATAAGTAATAATAAATACAAACGGCCAACTCGCAGAATAGCGAGCCTCAATTTCAGCCTTCATGCGTTTTAGAATTTTTGTGCTACTGTCGCCCCCGATTCCCAGATTAATAACTTGCACTTTTTTGCCCCCCCCAGACTCAACAGTCTGTCTATGAGCATCTTTTTTGAATCTTTCAACCCAGCCACCCTCTGTGTCCCACGCTCCGTACGTAATACTATCACCAAAAACTAAAACTCTCATTTTAGTTCTTCTTTCATCTTTATCACTCGTTTCTCGAGTGTATCCATTGACTCTAGGAAAGATTTTTCGGGATCAAGCTGATACAGCTTATAGAGTAATAAAAGCGACCACATAATGTCGTTCAGCTCATGTTCAACTTTTGCAGCTGCATCTGGCATTGCACGACGCTGATCAACAGCCATCGTGGCCTTCACTAAATCACCAACGTCACCAACTAATCCAGACACGTAATCACGAACATCCCAGTTCTGATGACCAGCTTTCTTGTTGTATTCATGATAGTGGTTAGCAACCTGCATAGCTCTATATTGCATATCTTGAATTGTGTTCTTTTCTGGCTTTCTCTGTAACTTGCTCATTTGAATTGCCTTAGGAAATCTAGTTTGCCGGAGTGGAAGTTACGGACGTCTTCGATGCCGTGTTTCATCATTACTAATCGGTCCAAACCCATACCACCAGCAAAACCAGTGTATTTTGTTGGATCAATGCCGCCCATTTTGAGGACATTCGGGTTGATCATGCCGCAGCCCAGAAGTTCGATCCAGCCAGATTGACTACAGACGCTGCAACCAGCTTTTTTGCAAAACGGACAACTGAGCGCCATTTCGAAACTCGGCTCGGTAAACGGAAAGTAGAACGGCTGTGTTCGAACTTCAAGCTCTTGCTCGTAATATTCCTCGAGAAATGTCTTGAAGGTGGCCACTAAATTACCAGCATTGATGTTTTTGCCAATGTAGCTAATTTCTACCTGATAAAAAGTGTGCTCGTGACGAGCATCGACGTCTTCGTTGCGGAATGTTCGGCCAGTGTATACAACGGCAATCGGCTTGCCTTGCTCAAGGTTTGGTTTGTACTTTTTTTGCAAACGATTTTGCATAACACTGACGTGCGCCGGTGCAATAAAACCATCTGTCGTCATGAATGTATCGTAATCATCACGGGCTGGGTGACCAGCTGGGAAATTGAGGCTATCAAACATGTGGTATTCGTCGTCGATTTGGCGCGATTCCATATGCACAAAGCCCATGCGCGCAAATATATCAATCACGCGGTCCAGCTCAGTCATCAATGGGTGGCGGCTGCCGTGCTCTGAATTTAGTAGTCGTGGTTTCTTTTTGGCGTTTAGATCAAATGGCGCCGTCACATCAAGCGGCTCAACGACTTCGCTAGCTTCAGCAGCGGCAGCAACGAGCTTCTCAAGGTGGTTTTTGAGCTTGTTAATCTCTTGCCCAAAACTAGCACGTTCTTCTTGTGGCAGCGTTGGAATCTCACCATACAATGCTTTGAGCTCAACAGCCTTGAGGATGGCCGGTTTATCATCGAGCTCAGCCAAGCGCTTTTCGAGCGTCGCGGCTACCTCTGCTACTTTCTTGTTTTTATACGCCATACTCAGGGAAATTATACCAGTTCCTTGAGCGTAAGCTAAATTAGACTAGTTCGACATTCCACATTTTGGCGAGTAATTGCTGCAAGCCAAAACTTATTAGTCCAATGACACCGCTCATGAGTGCTGCCAGCACAAACGCAACGCCCCCTTTAACCGCCCAAAGTCCCAGCGCCAAAACGAGCGTGCCGAGCACCATTCCACCAATCGTCAACCATCTGTAGGCTTTTATCGGGTCTACAAATTTATCGGCGACTTTCGCTAATCCAAGATGCACGCCAAACCCAATTGCGTACCAAATCACGAGCGATATTGCGGCGGCCAACAGAAGTTGCGATGTCGTAACCCCGCCCGCCGTGTATTCCGGCGTAATTGGCGCAACATACGTTTGCACCGAACGAGTCGTAACCGCCAATGTATACAGCACGTACAACACAATCGCCAACCAGTTGAATAACCACAGTACTAATCCTGGTGTGGACGCAATTTGGACCAGATGATATTGCACGCCGTGTTTGAATTCAGTTTTGCCGCTCATTACTTAGTATCATACTAAAACCATGTCCATTTTACAAAACAGCGTTTTTATCGTAAAATTATTTCGTGATTGAACATGAAACAACAGAGATAAATCTGCAAGAATCGGCCCGAGCTGCACTGCTTAATCATGTCCAGGACTTCGAAGGCCACCCGTACATCGCGCCAAACCCGAAGCTCTTTCCGGATCCGTTTTTGTGGGATACTGCAATTGTGGCTATTGGTTTGCGGCACAGCGATCCAGAACTTGCGGCCAAAATTCTAGAAACCCAGACCATTGCTCAGTGGCGAAACGGCCAGATTGCAAATCAAACTTTCTTGCGGAAAGCAGGCTGGCACGAGACCGTATATCAAGGCAGTAACCGTTCCCAATACGCGCATGTTATTCCCACGAGCGGCATTACGCAGCCGCCATTACTCGCGGAAGGCGTATGGCAAGTTGGGCAAAAACTTCCGGAGCAGCAGCGCGAGCAATTCTTTGCCACGATGCTGCCCAAACTCGGCATGTATCACCGGCATTTGCTTACTGATCAAATGGTCAACAGCGGCCTCATTGCGTTAAAACATCCGTACGAAAGTGGCATGGATAATTCACCGCCGTGGTTGCACG
>CAYQXB010000066.1:0-4786 GCA_964421475.1 uncultured Candidatus Saccharibacteria bacterium | reverse complement strand
GCTCACACCAGCGACGCTTTTTATTACAACGCTTAGTTGCTCTCGAGAGTGTGCTGCACATTTTGAACTATTGGCTCGATAAACGGAATGTTACTGAGTCCTGACAGAATCCAAAGAATAGCCGTCAGCACAATTGCTGTGCCGATAATTGTGCCGCTGCCGAACATAATGCCACGCAAAAAGTTTTCTTTGTACAGCGCGCGTCTACTGACGAAACTGCTCGCGAATAATGCCTCCAAAGCTTTTGCCGCCTGTTCTGATTGAGTCTTACTCAGCTCTGGCTTTTTTGTAGCGACCATATTTTCATGCTCTATTTAGCAAAGTACTTTTTGAGATGGTCTTTGGCGGCAGTTGCTTCTTTAATGGCTTTTTTGAGTTCAGGCTCGTCAGTTTCGCCGCTTTTTACGGCGCTAATGACTTCTTTTACTTTTTGGCGAGCTTCTTCGGCCTTAGCAAGTGCCTGATCAAAACCTTTTTTTGCCTCGGCCTGGCCTTTTTTTGCTAGTTCTTTACCTTGATCAATGAGTTCACCAAGTTCGGTATTTAGTTTTTTGAGTTCTTTTTCGGCTTTGGCGAACGCTTTGCTGGCGCCTTCTTTGATATCCTGACGCGTTTCTTTACCACTTTTTGGGGCAGTTAGAATGCCGGCTACTAACCCCGCCGCCGCACCAACTGCAGCCCCGATTGCAAACTTTTTGGCTCCATCCTTACTCATAATTGCGCTCCTCCGTTTACTTCTTTTTTGCTCCAGTAACAGCGCTAACAATGTTACTGATCAAGCCAGTAATTGCTACTGGTCCGGCCGTTTTTCGAAAGAAACTACTGACCTGCTCGACGTTGTCCATTACTTCATCGGCTTTGGCCACCACACCACGGACCTGATTACTTAGTTTTACAAGCGATACGGTAAGAACAATTCCGACGACAAGAAAGATCGCAAGCGTGATTGATAGAATAATAACGAGTATTTCAAATGCATCCATGACTTAATAGTACCACAATTCTATTGTTCGTCTGTGAGGTATCTTATTCCTTCAGCCGCTTTTCAAGGTACGTACGGAATGCTTGTCCGATTTTTGGATGTTCTAATCCGGTGTCAACCAGCGCGCGCAAATAACCGAGCTTGCTGCCGGAATCGTGAAATACGCCCTCGATTGATCGACAATACACCGCGTCGTGCTGAGCAAGTTTGTTAATGGCGTCCGGCAACTCAATTTCGCCACGCGTTGTTGGTTGTAAGCCTTGAATCAGCGGCATGATTTCAGGTGTTAGCAAGTACCCGCCGACTGAAGCAACGTTAGACGGAGCATTTTCTTCGCCCGGTTTCTCAATCAGTTCATTAACCTTCCAAGCCTTTTCATCCAGTTGTTCGCCGAGCGATACCATGCCGTACTTGTCGGCATCTTTTTTATCGACCTCGATTGTGGCGATGACGCTTTTGCCGGTTTGTTCGTACACTTCCAGCAATTGTTTGGCGCGCGGCACTTCTGCGCGAAAGAAATCATCGGCAAAAAATACAAAGAATGGCTCATCGCCCAGCAAATGCGCCGCGTTTAGAACTGGCCGGGCGTTGCCTTTGGGCTCGCCTTTTTGGCGAATGTAGACAAAGTTCGCCAGCTCGGCGATATCGCGAATTTGTTTGGCTTCTTCGGTTTTACCCTTTTCGATCAACTCTTCCTCAAGATCAACCGAACGATCAAAGTGATCCTCAATCGCTCGCTTAGTCGAACCAGTCACAATAATAATGTCGGTCACGCCAGCGGCAACCGCTTCTTCGACAATCAGCTGGATAACTGGCTTGTCGATAATCGGCAGCATTTCTTTTGGCATAGCCTTAGTTTGCGGCAAAAAACGCGTACCAAGGCCGGCGGCCGCAATAATTGCTTTTCGGACTGGTTTTCGTTGAGTTTCTTCTTGCATGGTTACCCTCCGATGCGTTGGTATTTTTAGGATAATAGTTTTTTGATGAGCTGTTGGGCGAGCCCAGGATTGGCTTTGCCTTTTGATTCTTTCATAACTTGGCCAACTAAGAAACCAATGGCTTTCAGTTCGCCGTTTTTTACATCAGCGGCCGCTTGTTTATTGTCATCGAGTACTTTTTGCACGATTGCTTCGATGGCGCCTTCGTCGGAAACTTGCAGCAAATCGCGTTCTTTTGCGATTATCAGCGGATCACCGCCTTCGCGTATCAAAACTTCGAGTACGGTTTTTGCGCCCGTTGAGCTAATCTGCGACTCGTCAGTCATTTTTGCGAGTTGTGTCAGCGGTGCAGTTTCAAGCTTGGCGCTTTCCCACGTTAGCGTTTCGCTCGAAACCAGAGCCTGCACATCACTAGCCAGCCAATTCGCGATTTTGCGAGCCAAGTTAGCATCGTGCTTCTCCAGCACCTCGAGCATGAGTTTTCCAGCCGGCAAACTATCAATAATCGTCTCGATTGTCGAGTCGTCAAGCCCCAGTTTGCGAAGTTTTTCGCGCAGTACATCGGGCATAACTGGCATGGTTTTTTTAATAGTTTCGATGTATTCGTCACTCAAAACAACCGGCGGAATATCGGGCTCTGGCATGTAGCGGTAATCGTGCGCTTCTTCTTTGCCGCGCTGCGAGAACGTTTTTTGCTTGGCATCATCCCAGCCGCGAGTTTCTTGGTGAATAATTTCGCCCTTCTCCAAAAGCTCAATTTGCCGCTTGATCTCAAACTCCGCAGCTTTTTCAACTGCTTTAAACGAGTTGAGGTTTTTGGTTTCGGTGCGCGTACCCAGTTCATCGTCCTTACTCACGCTAACGTTCACATCAAAACGCATGTTACCGTGGAACAAATCCACATCAGAAACTTCGGCGTACTTCATCCGCAAATACAACGCTTGGGCGTAGGCGCGAGCTTCGGCCGGAGAATGAATATCAGGTTCGGATACAACTTCGAGCAGTGGTGTTCCGGCTCGGTTAAGATCAACCAAACTATAATCAGCGCCGGCCGGATGAGTCGATTTGCCGGCATCGGCTTCAAGGTGCGCGCGCGTAATATTGATTTTGTGCGGCTGGCCGTCAATCTCGATTTCGACAAAACCGCCAAGAATAATCGGCTCGTCAAACTGCGTAATCTGGTACCCGAGCGGCAAATCCGGATAAAAATAATGTTTGCGGTCAAACTTGCTGAACTTTTGCGGCGTTGTATTGAGCGCAAACGCAGCACGTGTACCGTATTCAACCGCTTTTTCGTTTAATACTGGCAATGCGCCCGGCATGCCTAAACAAATGTGGCTGACCAGCGTGTTTGGCGCGGCACCACGCGCATCGTTACCAACGCCGGCAAACAGCTTGGTCTTCGTCTTAAACTGCACATGACACTCAATACCAATCGTCGGCAAATACCCATCAACCGTGTATGTGCTCGTATCAGCCATCTTATAGAGCTCCTAAATCCTTGAGCGCCTGGCCAATACCAAGCAAAGCTTCTTTCATGTCTTTTTCTTTGAGCTTGGTTTCGACGTTTTCTTGCACTTCGCGGGCCAGTTTGTGACCAAACCACAAACCATCGTTATCGGAGAATTCGCGCTGCGCCGAAACAAGCCGTTCGCCCATATTCTTGCCTTTAAAGCCGCGCTTTATGAGCGCTTTGTCGAGCAGTTTATCAGCGGCCAACAGCGCGTCCGGCCAGGTTTCTTTGTTCTTGCAAAATTGTTGCAGTTGCTTCCACTGCTTTTGATATTTTGATTTTTTTACGCGCAGCGGCGCACGGCGAATCAAAAGTTTGCCAAAACCGACCACAAATGTCAGCACAATAATTACCGTTCCGACAATCGCAATTTTTAGCTCCGGACTCATCCCGCTAGAACTCCGATCTCTAAAATAGGTAGCATGTTCGCAAAAGTTTGATTTTCATGTTTGATAGTTCTAACGGGACTCACGATAACAACCTTTCAGTATTTTTAGCTAAACTCAGGAGTGCACGGTCTTCGCGTTGCGGCGCCATCAACTGTAACCCAACTGGCAAGCCGTCGATTTCACCAGCTGGAATGCTGATGGCCGGAATGCCAACCAAGCTCGCTGCGACTGTCATTATATCCTGTAAGTACATGCTGAGCACATCTTCGCTGTTTTGACCGATTGTAAAGGCCGTCGTTGGTGCCGTTGGCCCGAGCAAGAAGTCAACTTTTTTAAATTCTGCATTAAACTCTTCGATCAGTTTTGTACGAACAGTTTGCGCTTTTTTGTAATATGCATCGTAATAACCGCTGCTCAAAACGTAGGTACCAATCATAATACGGCGCTTGGCCTCAACGCCAAAACCATTGCTGCGAGATAATTCGTATGATTCATCTAGGGTTTTGGCTTTGTCGTCGCTGTATCCGTAGCGCTGGCCATCGTAACGCGATAAGTTGCTGCTAATCTCGGCCGGAACAACAATGTAGTAGACCGCCAAGGCGAGCGGCAACGACGGCAAGCTAACTTCGATAATGTCGGCGCCAGCTTTCTCCAGTTTTTCGATGGCTGATTCAATTTGCTTTTTTACGTCCGCGTCCAAACCTTCGCCCATGTATTCTTTGATGACGCCGATTTTTTTGCCTTTTACGTCGTCGTCGAGTTCAGTATAAGGTGTATGGTCGCGGTCAATAGTCGTGCTATCCAAACTGTCTTTACCGGCAATAACATCCATAACAATTGCCGCGTCTTCGACTGTTCGTGCAAGCGGGCCAATTGTATCCGTGCTGCTGGCCATCGCCACTACACCACTACGCGAAACAAGTCCGTACGTTGGCTTATACCCCACACAACCAGAAAAACTAGC
>CAYQXB010000065.1:0-4891 GCA_964421475.1 uncultured Candidatus Saccharibacteria bacterium | reverse complement strand
TCCGGCAAAAGTACGCTTGCGACGCAAATTGCCATGCATCAAAAAAACACCAGCGCCGTGGTGGTGTATGTGCTCATCGGCAAACGCAAAAGTGAAATTGAAGCGTTGGTCAAACGCCTGGAAGATTCGGGCGCAATAAAAAACACGATTGTCATTGTTTCGACCATGTTTGAATCGCCGGTGCTGACGTATTTGGCGCCGTACGTGGCCTGTGCGATGGCGGAGTATTTGTGGCAACGCTGCGATCAAGAGGTGTTGTTGATATATGATGACCTCACGTCACACGCCTACATCTACCGGGAAATCGCGTTATTATCTGGTGCGAGTCCGGGGCGTGATTCGTATCCGGGCGATATGTTTTTTGCCCATTCGTCACTTCTGGAGCGTGCTGGACGACTCAAACGAAATCATAAATCGCTCACTTGTTTGCCGCTGGTACTCGCGGCGGGTGGCGATATTACCGGTTACTTGCCAACAAATATTATGTCGATTACTGACGGGCAATGGATTTTGGACATGGATATTTTTAACGAAGGAATCCGGCCGGCAATCAATGTTGGGCAGAGTGTTACGCGTGTCGGCGGGCGTGGTCACAATCGGCTCCAAAAACAAATTGCCGGGCAAATGTTTAAGTCGCTGGGGGCGTACGCGCAGGCGCAGGAATTCTCGCATTTTGGTTCCGAACTAGCGCTGTCGACTCGCCAGGATCTGGAAATGGGTAAACGCATTTTTGAAATCCTGACTCAACCGGCGCACGAAACGTATTCGATCATGGCACAACAACTGATGTTGGATATTATGCTGGGGCTTCGCGAGAGTGAATCGGTGGATGTTTCGGCGCTCAAACTTCAAGCGCCAAGCTTTGCTACAAAGGTCAAAAAAGAGCCGCAGTACATGGAAGTCCGCGACGAACTTAAAGCCAAAACGATGTTGGAACTGAAACGATGATAGAGGCAAATCTATGAACACCGTTCAAGAAACCGCCAACAAAGAGCAGTCTACGCGCACACTTGTTGGACTAACCAGTGTTTTTGAAGGCATTGCCGGTCTTCGGATTTCGCAGGTGAAGGATCAGGTGCTGCAATCCAAGGACTTCTTTAGTGAATTGTGGTCAATTTATATGCAACTGCGCGTTGGAACCGAGTTTCACTTTGGTCGCAAAGATATATCCCAAAAAATTATCGAAAAAGAACTACTGATTATTATTACAGCCGAAGGCGGTTTTAGCGGTGATATCGACGAAAAACTGATCAGCCTCATGCTCTCACACTATAATCCAGCGAAACAAGACATCATTGTCATAGGTCATCACGGCGCTGTCCGGTTGGCGCAACAAGGAATTCATTTTAAGCGGTACTATAAGTTGCCTGCCAAAGATAATGAAATTAATGTGACGCCGATTGTGAGCGAAATTCAGAAGTATGAATCAACTTCGGTATATTATCAAACGTACGTGTCGTTGATGGTGCAAGACGTAAAACGAATTAGCTTGAGTACTGCGGTGCAAGACGAGGGCAAAAGTGTCAAAGAAGTCGAAGATCACAACGTAGACGAAGCAATTAGCGAGCAAAACTATATTTTTGAACCGAGCACGTATGCGGTGGTTGACCACATTGAACGTTCGATGATGCATATTGCGCTCAGCCAGGTAATTCTGGAATCAAAATTAGCACAATACGCCAGCCGATTCCGGGCGATGAGTGGTGCACACCAAAAAGCGAAACAATCCCTGGGCGAAGTGCAGACCGAGTACCGCCGCGCCAAACGAGCGCTTAAAGATGAACGTCTCAAAGAAATCACCAACGGACTGCGAAAGGTAGGCGCCTAATGCAGTCGAATAATGCGAACCCTGGGGAAATCTCGACTCTTAAAGATTTGGTAGTCGAAGTAACATTTGATGAAAATCCGCCGGAAAGTGGCGAGCTGCTGATTGTTGATAATCAAAATAAAACGTTATTGCTGGTGGATAGTCTGGGGACGGAGGGTCGGGCAATTTGTTTGAATTTGTATGCCGATCACACAGTGCAAAAAAGAATGAACGTAGCGCGAACTGGCAAGGGCATTGAGCTGCCGGTGGGCACAGAAATCATCGGCCGGATCTTTGATGCGCTCGGTAATGCTATCGATGAATTGCCGCAGCCAGTTGTCAAAACAACGCGCAATATTTTTACACTTCCGTCGCGCCATCACCAAGTGAGCAATAACGAGACCGAAATTCTAGAAACCGGTATTAAAGTGATCGACTTCTTTACGCCATTCGTGAAGGGCCGCAAGGTGGGCATTATTGGTGGTGCGGGTGTTGGTAAGACGGTGCTTACTATGGAATTGATCCATAACGTTGCCAAAACCAGCGGGGGCTTAAGCTTTTTTACCGGTATTGGTGAGCGTATCCGCGAGGGTCATGAACTGTACGAAACGCTCCAGGAACGCGATTTGCTCAAAAATACGGTGATGTATTTTGGGCAGATGAACGAAAATCCGGTTATGCGAGCGCTGGTTGGTGTTAGCGCTACGGCGGCGGCCGAATATTTCCGCGACGAGCACAAAAAAGACATTCTGTTTTTTGCCGATAACATGTACCGCTATGTTCAGGCCAAAAACGAAGTCTCGACAATTTTAGAGCAAATTCCGACCGAGGGCGGCTACGAGCCGACGATTTTCTCGGACATCAAAACTATCCAGGATCGTTTGAGTTCTAACGAAAACGGTTCGATTACCGCCGTCCAAACTATCTATGTACCGGCTGATGATTTAAGCGATCCAGCGGTGCAAATGATTCAGCACGAGCTCGATTCGGTGATTGTTTTGAGTCGTCGCGTCGCCGAGCAGGGCATTCGTCCGGCAGTCGATCTTATTAAAACCCGCTCCAGTTTGCTGTCACCCGATGTCGTTGGCGACCGACATTATTTGCTCAGCGTGCGCGTACAGGCCGTATTGCAAAAATACGAATCGCTCAAAAACATCATCGCCATTATTGGCGAAAACGAACTGTCGCCGGCCGATCGCGCCGAGTACGCGACGGCGCAAAAACTGATTAACTTTTTCTCTCAAGACATGCACGTCACCGAAGATTTAAACGGCAAACCGGGGCAATTTGTCACGCGCGAAGATATGCTCAAAGGCATCGAGGAGATTCTCATCTAGGGGCGGCTTATGTATCTTGCGCATTACTTTGTCAAAACCTCTAGTACTCATTTGCCGTACCGTTCACGTGCGGCTCACTCCGTGCTTCGATTTTTTCGCGTACTGCATCAAGATGCAAAAGCTATGAGCCAGTTAAAATTCGGATATCACAATGACTGCTAAAAGACAGGATGCTAGCACGGGCGAAATCGTCGAAGTAAAAACTTCAGAAAAAACGCAGCTCAAAACTACAAAAAACAGTAAAGACCTGCGGATCCATATCAAAGTTTATTCGCCGTTTAAAACGTATTTTGACGACGAAGCTGTAAGTATTTCGGCACTCAATGACACTGGACCGTTCGATATTCTGCCGAAGCATCACAACTTTATGTCGCTGTTAAATGCCTGCGATCTGATTATTCACCTGCGAACCCAAGATGGGAAAGACAAAGAAAAACGCATTCGCATCACTCGCGGCATCATGCACGTCCGCGCCGACAAAGTGATTGTATTCCTCGACGTCTAGCAAAACGGAGGTTTGATACAATACCTGTACCTCTGTAAGCTTCCTTGCTATAATAATCCAGTTATGGCAAAAAAAGTATACGTTGGAATGAGCGGCGGAGTAGATAGTTCTGTCACGGCAGCTTTGCTATTACAGCAAGGCTACGACGTTGTGGGCGTGTACATGAAAAACTGGACCGAGGATTTACCCGGCCACCATTGCCCATGGAAAGAAGATTTTCAGGACGCCAAGCGCGTGGCTGTGCAGCTGGGTATTGAGTTTAAAGTGTTTGATTTCCAAAAAGAATACAAGCAAAAAGTCGTTGACTACATGATTGCTGAGTATCAGGTGGGTCGCACGCCAAACCCAGATATTATGTGTAACCAAGAGGTAAAATTTAAGTTATTTTTGGAAGCCGCCCTAGAAGACGGTGCAGACCTCATAGCGACCGGCCACTACGCCCGCATAGCAATGAGTAATCAGGAAATAGAAAATAGCAGTACGCTGCAAACGCTAGTTCCTCATTCCCAATTTCTAGTTCCTCGTCTTTCTTGCGCAAAAAACTCTGAAAAAGACCAGACCTACTTTCTATACAGAATTACAGAAAACGCTTTACGAAAGACGCTGATGCCGATTGGTGAGTTTGCGACCAAAGACGAAGTTCGCGCTCTGGCCAAGAAGTTTGGGCTGGTGACTGCCGAGAAAAAAGACAGCCAAGGGATTTGCTTTGTTGGCAAAGTGGGCATTAAAGACTTCCTCAAAAACTATGTCACGACAAAAACCGGTGATATTAAGGATCAAAACGGCGTCACCATTGGCCAACATGACGGCGCAATTTTTTATACCATTGGCCAGCGGCATGGCTTGGATGTTGGCGGGCCGCCGAGTTCCTCGGAAAAGGGAAAAAGTCTGCCGTACTATGTCGTCGGCAAAGATATGCAGCGAAACGAGGTTTACGTGACGACCAATCTTGATGACGAGAAATTATGGCACGAAGAGCTAGAGTTAACAGATATACACTGGATCAATTCCCCACTAACACTTAGCAAGCTAAGTGTCCGAACTCGCTACCGTGCCGCACTAGTGGAGTGCGAAATTGTAGAACAAACCAAAAATACTTTACGTGTTAAGCTTTCACAAAAAGTTCGTGCTATCACGCCTGGACAATCCGCCGTTTTTTATGACGGCGACCACTGCCTCGGGGGTGGCATTATTGTCTGATTGTGCTTACGCTTGACTTAAGGTAGAATGTAGATAACCGCA
>CAYQXB010000064.1:0-4913 GCA_964421475.1 uncultured Candidatus Saccharibacteria bacterium | reverse complement strand
CGTCTTATGCAACCAACTCTTTTATTTGGGGCAGAATGCTTTCAAAAAATGCTTTGTCTTTGGGGTGCGTTAAGAGTTCGGCAACTTCGTCCGGCTCCACCCACCGCGCTTCGGGATTGTGCGGGTCGGTCGGCTGCAGATTAAATTGGCTCGTCGTATACAAAAACATGGTGATTGTTTTGAGTTCCGACATGTCTTCGCCCCTGCCACCTGCTTTAATTCGATGGCGTTCGTACGACCCAAAATCTTTGAGATACGAAAGCTGAGTGATACCGGACTCTTCGGCGATTTCACGCTCGGCCGCTTGGCGAGCATTTTCACCCGGATCAATATGACCTTTTGGTAGCGACCATGAATCACCCTGACTAACGACCAGTACCGATCCTTCGTTATTCACAACAACGCCACCAGCGCTCAATGTTTGTTTCATTGTTTTTTGGCGGCAGCGATTGAAGTTTCGATGACTTTTTGGGCGTCTTCAGGACCGCCCCAACCTTTGAGCTTGCCATCGACACCTTGCCAGTTTTTCTTCCAATCTTTGTAGTGCGTATAAAAATGTTCGAGGTTTTTCTTGAACGCTTCGCCCAAATCATCAACGTGTTTGATGTGATCTTTGCTGATGTCGTCAGCTGGCACGCAAATGAGTTTTTCGTCCATTTCGTTGTCGTCTTCGAAGTACAATACGCCGATAGTTCGGCACGGCACGACGACACCATGCGGCAGAGATTCGTCAATAATCACCAGTGCGTCAAGCGGATCACCGTCGTCGCAAAGTGTGTCAGGAATATAACCGTAATCAGTCGGATAGCCCAAAAGCGTGCCGTTGACGCGGTCGAGAAATAATCGATTGGTCGCTTTATCGACTTCAATCTTATTGCGACTCCCTTTTTGAATCTCAATAATCACGTTCACTACTTTTGGCGCATCGTCGCCGTAACTTACATCAGCCATTCTTCAACTCCTTTTATTATCTACATCTATTCTAACCCAATTTACCACTGATGAGAATAATTCATATCTGGATGCTATGCAAGGCGCAAGAGAAGCACGGACCGAGGCGTATTAAAATACGGCGAGGGAGTACTGGAGCTTGCACCACAGCAGAGCGCCAGATATGAATCATTCAACTATCACAGTACCAATCATGTTCGGATGCGGCGTACAATGATATTTAAACGATCCGACCTCGTTAAACGTAAAACTAAAACTTTGACCCTTGCTCAGCAATTCGCTTTTGAATGCGTCGCTGTCAGATGCAACATCGTGCTTTACGTCGTCCTGATTGGTCCAGGTGACTGTGGTGCCTTTTTTGACTGTAATAGTTGCTGGCGTGTAGGCAAAGTTTTCGATGACAACTTTGCTGGTTTGCTCGGCTTCCTGACCCTGCGTTTCGGTTTCGGCTGATTCGTGCGCGGTCGTGTCGTGCTGCTCCGGCGCTGGCGTTGTTGTAACTGGTTCGTTGTTGACATTATTTGTTACCCAAAAGGCACCAACTGCCGCCGCAACCAATACGGTCGCCACAATTACTATCACTAACGTCGATCTCTTCATCA
The DNA here is from genome assembly GCA_964421475.1 of uncultured Candidatus Saccharibacteria bacterium. Classification (GTDB taxonomy): domain Bacteria; phylum Patescibacteriota; class Saccharimonadia; order Saccharimonadales; family JAGQNJ01; genus CAYQXB01. The sequence goes on along the minus strand of CAYQXB010000064.1, from coordinate 3,360 downwards.
ATACTCCCTCGCTTAGTTACCGGGAATATTATAGCACTGTTAGTTTTCGATGAATTCTCGTATGCGGAGGGCGGCGGTGGCGCCTTCGCCGACGGCACTGGCAATTTGCATGGTGGCACCTGAGCGAACATCGCCAGCCGCAAAGACGCCTTTGATAGTGGTATGCAATTCTTTGTTAGTTTTGATAAATCCAACCTCGTCGAGTGAAATCTTGGTGTCTTTCAAAAATTTGGTATTCGGCTCGAGGCCAACGAACACAAAGACGCCGTCAGTTTCGAATTCAACTTTTTTGCCGTTATGTGTTCCGATAACTTTGGTCACCATGTTGTTTTCGCCGACGATTTCGTCGATTGTCGTGCCGAGGTGCACGGTGATTTTGTCGTTCTTTTCTAATTCTTTGATCAATACATCTGATGCTTTGAGTGTGCTGCGCACCAGCATGTCGATTTTAGTGGCAAAACGAGTTAAGAACAAAGCTTCTTGCGCCGCTGAGTTTCCGCCGCCCACCACAACCAAGCGTTTGTCACGGTAAAACGCACCGTCGCACGTCGCGCAGTAATGCACGCCGCGGCCGTAGAATTCTTGTTCGCCGGGTACGCCGATTTTTTTATAGTCGCTGCCAGTGGCGATCAGCACGGCTTTGGCTTTGATGTCGCCATCCGTTGTTTCGAGCACTTTCGTGTCGCCTTTGTCGGTAATCTTTAAGACTTCGCCCAAACGAATATCCGCACCAAAGCGTTCAGCTTGTTTGCGAAGTTCTTCGGCCAGATCCAATCCTGAAATTCCTTTGGCAAACCCCGGATAATTATCAACCCAATCCGTAATCGCCGCCAAACCACCAACCACACCTTTTTCATACAACACCGTTTCGATGTCTTCACGCGTCGTATACACCGCCGCTGCTAACGCCGCCGGCCCGGACCCCACAATCACCACACCATGTATTTTTTCCGTCTCACTCATATAGTTCTCCATTATACCTCACTGATTTCAACCAAGCGTATAGATCTTTTCTCGGCAGTGCAGTGCAAGGAAAAATTGAGCACTGGAGCGAACTGTATATGAAATACAGCGAACGAAGCGCGCAGATTTTGACACCGCAATGTGCGCCGAAAAAAGATCGCTAAGCAATAGCTGGGGCAAGCTGGGCTAAGTTGTAGCCCACAACCACCTGTTGCGTATCGTCTTCCTGTGTGACTACTGTTACCGGCACGGTCAACGCGCCACTAATTGCCAACGCTTCTTGCTGGCGATCCGGATTTTCATCCAGATTAACCTCTCGGTAATTCATACCTTTTGCGGTCAGAAATTTTTTGACCATACCGCAGTACGCGCAAGTATTTGTTGTATAAATTGTGATATCTTTCGTTTTTGCCATGTTTTTGCCCTCTCCCATTTTGATTGTTTTATTTGATTATTTGAGCGACCACCGCAAACCTTGCGCTCTCAAACAAGGTTATATTTTTGTTGTCGCTGTTTGTTTTTTAATTTGCCTAGGTCGAGGTTTCTTTCCGAACTTACTCGACTTAATTTAGCGTAAGCTCATTGTATCATAGTGGAGCGTTACCGTGTCAACACACTACATGTTGTGTTTTTTAACATTATTTACTTCTGTACGGCAAGCACTTCGACTTCGAACACGAGGTCGGAATTTGCTGGAATATCAGCACTTGGCGATTGCGGACCATAGGCTTTGCTGGATGGAATAATCAGCAGGCGTTTACCGCCGACTTTCATGCCCGGAATGCCTTCACCCCAGCCTTTAATAACTTGATCAAGCCCAAATGTTACCGGCTGACCGCTGTCGAGCGAACTTTCAAAAATCACGCCGTCTTTCGCGCGAGCGCCAGTGTAATTAACGGTAACGGTCGCGCCGGCTTTGACTTCTTCGCCAGTTCCTTCTTGAATATCAATTGTTTTGAGTGTTTTAACCTCGGTGATTGGTTCGAAACCTTCGAGTTTTGTTCCTTTGCGAGTATTTTCTTGCGGCACACTAAGCTCCTTTTCTTGTTTACTTGTTTGATACACCTGCCAAATAACTACGGCTGTAAATGAAATTGATCCAAGCAAAAACAGCGTAGCGGCAAATAGTGCGAAAGCGCGTTGTCGTTTCTGACCCATAATAGTACTGTCTCCCTCTCAAGATATTACAAGATTCCAGTATACCGCATGGCCGACGACAAACAAAAGCAAACAAAAACAGCCCCGGATTATTGAGGCTGTTTTTGAGTGCAATATAATTAAACTGCAGCTGGTGGAACTTCTTCAGCTGGTGCAGCTGGAGCATCCGCAGGACCCTCTACTGGAGCAGCAGGGTCAACAGGCACACCACCGAGATCCGGCGCTGGTACAGATGGATCTGGTGCAGGTACTGCGCCGCCATCTGGAGCTGGTGCTGGTGGTACTGGAGCTTGACTATCGTCCATATTGTTGGTTCCTTTGTTTATTTTATTAAACCACCCTCAGCGTACAGGGTTTTTACGCTTATGGCAAACCAAAAACGTGCATTTGGCAATACATCTCGAGGTAATAGTTGTCATAGAAACATCGAATATCTATGGTTCATTCGTAAGCAGTTTGTGGCATAATAGGATGACGATGAAAAAACACGTGAGGTATCAGCTTCGACCACGAAAACGCAGTTGGCTGCGCAAAGTCATTGCTGCATTGGCGGTGATTATGATTCTTGCCGGCGCCTACTTGTTGTATCTGGTGATAATCGCACCGAAGATCATCCCATCAAGTTCCCAGGCAGTCTCCATTGATCCCGAAAAACCGCCCGAAAAACAATTAGTCATCACCAAAATCGGGGTTAATGCACCGATTGTTGCTGATGATTTAACACAGCTCGACGAAGGTAAAATTGTGCAGCGCACTGGTTCAGACGGTGATCCAGACAAAGGCGGCAACTTTGTTTTGAGCGGCCATCGGTTCATGATGGATTACACACCGCAGCGCGTCCAGCAAAAGTCCGTTCTGTACAACCTCGATAAGCTGGTTGAGGGCGATGAAATCGTCGTCTATTGGAACTACAAACCTGTCACCTACAAAGTCACTCGCACGCATGAAGTCAAACCAAACCAGGTCGAAATCGAAGATCCCACAACCGAAGACAAACTAACCCTGTACACCTGCACACTTGCCGGCAGCTACGATGGCCGTTTAGTGGTTGAAGCGGAGCCAGTCAAGACGCCTAACTAGCATCTTCATCTTTAAAAAACACCAGCCAATCATCCTCATCAATACGCGCCATAGCGTCGGCGACTGCGGCATCAATCCCGTCCGGTGCGACTGATCGCTGGGCATCTTTGATAATGTTGTTGTAGGCGTTTTCCCAGGCGATATCGAGCAAGTGCAGCG
>CAYQXB010000063.1:3808-4923 GCA_964421475.1 uncultured Candidatus Saccharibacteria bacterium | reverse complement strand
CCAATTTGCTTGTATAAGAATGCGCCGTCATCGGCAATGGTCAATTTGAGGATATCACCCTGGACGAGCTTGGATTTAGATGCATAGTTTGCCGGTACTGGATAAGTTTTGCCGTCACTGCCAACCATGTTTTGGCCGTCAAAGACGCCTTCGATAATCTTGCCCGCGATATCTTCAGATGGGACAACTGGTGCGTTTTCGTCGTCGCCAATCAAACTAACCAGCAATTCTTTGGCTGCCGCCAGGCTCGTTTCTGCCTCGGTGATGAGGATTTTGAGTCGTTTGATCTGTTTGTCTGGAACATCTGCCATAGCAAAACTCTCTGTTTGTTTACCTACTCTTATGACCTCAAATTACCACGTGAGCGCACAATTGTCAAAATTGCAACCCAAAACCTGTGGACAAGTTTGTTCTTATTGTCGTCGGGACTGAGCCATACGTGCGGCTAACAGTTTTGGATGAAGTTGGGCTAAGCGGTCAACAATTTTTTGACGATGATGATCAACACCCTTCTCTGTTTTGTGCCAGAGCCGGATCGCACCCATCTGGCGGGCATCTGGTTTTTCAAAGCCAAATACTGCCTCCCATTTATCGCCCTGTTCTTTATAGATATATGTTGCATTATTTGTAAGAGGATTTTCGCCAATGGCAATTTGTAGAGGTGTGTCAGTTGGCCTCATTGGATGGATGGTCAATTGTAATACGTGATACGGCACGGTTTGTTTTAATGAGCCTGGAAGAGCACGAAATAGATCAACTGACACTCCAGGGATATCAGCATATTGCTCGTAAAGCCAGAACAAGTTTTCGAGTCGCTCCCAGTCTACACGTTGTCGACTTGATTCTGACTTATTGAGCGCAGCTTCTAGTTCTTCTTTTGCTTCGTCGAAACGTGTTCCTGGAGGAAAGGCGCGAAACTCAAGTTGCACCATTTTGTTGAGCATAACTTCAGCATCAAACCGCGTGCCGTCTTCGCCTGTTATTGGTTGCCAATATTGATCGAACGCCTCGGTCACCTCTCTTATGTAGGGCGGCAATAACTTTAGGTAAGGGCCGCTAAGTTGAATGTCGTGCGCCACATACCATTTGATGACTTCATTGAGGGAGATTGTTTC
>CAYQXB010000063.1:0-3798 GCA_964421475.1 uncultured Candidatus Saccharibacteria bacterium | reverse complement strand
GGATGTTGGGGTGCAGCATGAGCTATCAACTCCATAAGTTGCTGCTCTCGATCGAGATTATGCAAAAGTGCATCGAATGTAGCATTAATGCCCTCAGACTTCACTTCCTCGGCCAGCCTATACATCATTCCCAGAAAACCAACAGCCGTACGTTTGTCTACTGGCTCGATTAAGTGTCGCCCCATGAGTTCGCTGCCGAAACCTTTAACTAACTTAGTTGTGTATAGTCCACCCCTGTCAACAATGTCCTTAAATTTTGCGCGTGGTACGCGGTATCGCGCGCGAAGTTCTTCCATCGCAAGCAAGTTTGCTTCGATCTGCGCTTCGTTGTCAGCTTGATGTTCTATTTGTGCAGCTATTCGCAAGAAACCGTGTAGTGGTCGTGTGCCGGGGTTCCAGGTATCGGTGCCACGAGCATTCATACTGAGGCGCTTCTTCCAGATCACTTCTAGCTGTGATGCGATAAGTTCTTCTTGGGCCAGTGCACGATGAAGCTCTTCAGGGGATGTATATTGTTTTCCAATAAGAGATTGCTCCAAGCCACTCTGCAACTGATGTAATGAAGCGCATTGATCCAGGTATTCTTCTTTTAAGCTGTCGACCGCAGCACTAATAAGGGTTTTGATATGTGTCACCGATGATGCCAGTTCATCTCGAAGCACTACAAGATCGCCTTTCATTTGCTTTTGTTCCGGCTCTACAAGGCCTGAGTCGAAACGAGTAAATGGGTTTGGTTGTAAGGTTGCCGATAATGCTGTTGGTTCCAAAAGAGGCTCTTGTTTTAAAGAAATCCCTTCAAGCCCGCGAACTTTCTTCCGCGGCCCATCCAACTCCTTACTTATGAGCATGAGCTCGACAGTCACTTCGTGTTCTCTGTCAGCTCCTTCCTCTTCAGTTTCAACCATTGAGCCTGGGATGGCCAGCGCCTGAAGCCATGGTTCTGTTTGGCAGACAGGGTGCCACGATTCTTTCAGATTTGAAGCAGGTGTGCCCGCTTCAGCTTGTTTTTGTTTCAGTCCGGACTGTGTTTCTGCGATCTTATCAACGACCTCCGGTTGTTTAAAAAATCCTACTGCCCGCACATATTTCTGGGCTAGCAAAGCGGCACAATCTCGTGGTGTGGGAATATTCGTGTCGCCCGATAGTAGAGATGCAATAAATGTCTCCCTTACTGACCTGTCTTCAAAATCTGCTGGTGTCAGATCAGAAAATGGTTGTGCCTCGTCTAACTCATCGAAAAGACCACTTTTGAATAGATCTTGCATCGTGTAGCGGATAGGCTCATCGGGAGGCTGAACTAAGTCTGCTGTCTGTTGGGCACGGGCAATTAGCTCTCGCAAAGGTTTACGACGTTGACTGTGGCTTGTTACGGCATACGCGCTAATCACTAGTGTTACTGATACGGGTGCTGACAGAACGCTATCGCCAAGGAGTAGCGCTGAATCACGGGCATCACCACAACTTTCGAGTAGATCTCTACCATATTGTGAGATCATGTCTATTCCAAACTCTTGTTGAAAGGCAGTAAGCTTATCGAATGCATCAATTGTTTCGAGCGTTGCTTGTACTTGCTCTTCGAGTTGGTGAAATGTGTCTAGATAGCCGTCATGGCCAATATTTTCTTCGGGGTTATCCACGAGCACTCCAATTAATTAACTATATTATAGCAAATATAGCAACTATATATAGTAATAAATAAAAGACCTGGGAAATCCCAGGTCTTTTAAGGAGCAGCGTAGACTATTACGCGAGTTCGACAGTTGCGCCCGCAGCTTCGAGAGCTGTTTTGGCGGCTTCGGCGTCTTCTTTCTTTGCTTTCTCAAGCACAGGCTTTGGAGCGCCGTCAACAACGGCTTTTGCTTCACCAAGACCAAGACCAGTGATGTCTTTAACGGCCTTGATAACGGCAACTTTTTGCGCACCAGCGTCTTTGAGGATAACGTCAAATTCGCTCTTCTCTTCTGCTGCTGGACCTGCTTCTGCGGCTGGGCCGGCAACTGCAACAGCTGCGGCAGCTGGCTCGATGCCGTATTCATCCTTAAGGATGTCTGATAGTTCTTTTACTTCGAGAACGCTCAAACCAACGAGCTGTTCTGCGAATTTCTTTAAATCTGTGGCCATGATGGCTCCTTTCAAATTAGTTTTTAGGCTAGAGTTTTTAGGTTGTAGGTATTCGTTAAAACTATCTCCTAAAACCTATCCACAACAACCTAATTTGTTGCTTTGGCTGCGACTGCGTCTAATAGACCGTGCAGGTTCCCGCTAAGACCGCCAATAACATTGTTGGCTGGCGATTTTAGGGTGTTGAGTACTCCAGCAATAAGCTGGGTTTTGCTTGGTAGTGTGGCAAGGGCGGTTACGTCCTCAGCGCTCATAAACTGTCCGTCGGCGGTGATTGCCCCGACAAACACAATACTTGGGGCGGTTTTTGCAAACTTAGCCAAGACTTGTGCCGGCGCAACTTCGTCTTCTGCATTAAACGCATACAATAATTGTCCATTAAGAGCGCTGGTATCAACGTCTTTGAGGGTGTCGTTTGACTGAACAGACTTTCGTACCAGGCGGTTTTTGACCACTTTGACGATTGTGTTGTTTTCTTTAGCCTGACGACGCAATTCTTGCATTTGCTTAACAGTCGTACCTTCGTACGCTGCAGCGACGGTCAATTTAGAACTAGCAAGCAGATTGTTTACTTCTTCCACGATCACATCTTTTTGATCTTTGGTTAGAGGCATACAAGCTCCTTTCGTCGCAAATTCCAAATAACAAGTGTCAAATTCCAGGCGCTTTGTATTTCGAATGCTGGAATTTTAAATTTATTTGTTATTTGGAGTTTGTAAATTGATATTTCTTGCCATTTTTTACGGTGGCAAGTTTCGACCTGGTTGTAAACGTGCTTTCCAAAAACTTTTCAATCTTTTGCAAAAGAAAAACCTCTGGCGTTTACCAAAGGTTTATACGAATTTACTAACATGTATTGTTATATGTCGGCTTCTCGTACCTCGGTAGCAAATTAAGTTATAGAATCTTGCGATCTTTTTGTATAACGGCTACTGTCTTTGGTAAATAACTTTGTAATCTTAGCAAAAGCTCTAACAGATGTCAACAGCCCATCCCCAGGTCGTCGGGCGTGCTGTACCAGCCAACTGTAAAGTTGCCGAGCGTCTTTACGCGACCGTCCCAGATGTTTGATCGAACGCTGACTTCTGGCGTTGCGGCAGCAGGAGCTGTGCGTAATTGTTGTTGCTGCTGGGGGAGCGTCAGCATTCGTAAGGCCTCTTCTACTTCAAGTTCTTCTGCATTGTTTACTAACATGGTGTGTTCCTATCATTGTTGGTTATCGTTGTTATGTTCGCAGCGCGTGTGGGGCTACGGCTTGTGCGACGCTCTGCATTTTTTGCTCTAATAACTCTGGCGATGCGCCTTCTGTCGGGGTATGAATTCTGACAATCCTGCGATGATCTTCGACCAGCAGCTCGCAGTAGGAGTCATCAAAACCAGCAACTTCAACCGGAGTCGGATTACCGGGTTGTCCAAAAACAAGCCCTTCGCCTTGCTTGAGCGGCCAAACAAAGAGTTCCCGTGACGCGGTTCCGTCAGATGTGTAACCAACGAGGTAGCAATCGCCCTCTCTGCCCTTCCAGGCGCTTGGCATTGTGTAGCTTGGGGCTTTGCGACTTGCGCCCTGAACAATTCTGTCTTGTACTTTCCAGCGTGGTGTATGGTCTGACTCGTCGCTGCCGTTCAGACCATCAAAGTTGCTACCCACTTTTTCCATATTTAGTTCTGTAACTGCCA
>CAYQXB010000062.1:1892-4994 GCA_964421475.1 uncultured Candidatus Saccharibacteria bacterium | reverse complement strand
TGGCTCGGGCCGGTGCAACCGAAGAAGAATTTAGCCTGTTGTTACACGCCATGGTAATGCGCCAATACTTTACTACTTATCGCCTCACTGATAACATGCGCATCATTCGCTAGAAACTTGTGTTTCACCCCGAGAAGCAGTACACTTATTTCATAAGTAAAACTCGGAGGGTATAATGATTACACGAAAAAACGTTGCGATGCTTTTGGCAGAGCTTCTTGGTACGGCAACACTAACTTTAGCAGTATTAGGTGCCAGCAAATCAGCGGTGGGGATTCCCTACTTTGTGGCAATTGCGGTTGGTCTTTCGCTGGCATTGATTGTTTCGATGTTTGGCAATAGTTCTGGCGCCCACGTCAACCCGGCGGTTACCATTGCTTTTTGGACACTCAAAAAGATCGATACCCTAACTGGCGTACTCTACATTGCCATGCAGTTTGCTGGTGCCGTTATTGCCATGCGCTTGTATGAATATATTTCTGCAAAACCACTAACCAGTATCGCCGAGCCAGAATTCAGCTGGCCAGTCCTCGTGGCAGAAATTGTCGGTACGCTTATCTTTACGATGGGAATTGCGGCGGCGGTTGCTGGCAAGTTTGATGCTGGACGCAAGGCATTGGTTATCGGTGGTTCACTTGGGCTCGGTATCCTCGTTGCTGGTGTTGGGTCAAATGCCGGCTTGAACCCAGCAGTTGCTCTCGGTATTGATTCGTGGAGCAAGGCATATGTCGCTGGTCCAATCATTGGCGGTATCATTGGTATGAACGCGTATGCCTACGTGTTTAGCGGCGAGAAGTTTCCCGGTGACACGCTGAGTGTACTCAAACCAAAAACCAAAGTCGAAAAAGTCAAAGACGCCGTCAAAGAAGCTACTAAAAAAGTAAGCAAAAAAGCGCGCAAATAGCCGCTCAGTGTTTTGGTGTTTTGCAAAAAACTCTCCGACGACACATCGGAGAGTTCTTTTATTTGCCTGATATTCTTGCTAGGTTGCGCTGATTGCGATAACCGCAATAATTGCAATGAGTAAGAAGAGCAAGAAAACACCACCAATAATAAAGAATCCAAGATAATTCAGCCAATGTACTTTTGGCGCCGCTGCACCCGACTGCTGTAAGTGCCGAAGCTGCGGATACATGATTGATTGGCCGCCAATTTTGAGGGCTTCGCCAATAAGTGGAATAATTACACCGGCTGTCGCCAGCCCAAAAATTTCCAGTAGATGCCCTTTGGTAATCGCCTTTGATGTGGCGATGGCTTGTTTGTGATCGGCATCACTTTCAAAAACTGGCATGAGCACCATTTGGTAGCGCAGTGCGGCGCGAACACCGGGAATAACAAACAGCAGAAAACCGCCAAAGACTTTCCAAAACACGATAAAGTTAATGAAGAAGATTCGCCAAAACTTTTTGATAACGATTTTAAACGATTCTTCAAAAGTAACTGTTTTATTTTGCGCCGTGCTCCAAGCCACGTGCGCCGCTATGCCGCTGTATATTGTGTAGATAAAACCACCGGCAACAAGTGCAAGTATTACAAAAACAGTGACAACCGTGATGATGATGGCTAACACGGCTGGATCGAGTGTTTCGCTACCCGAAGAAGATATACTCCCCGTTCCGGGAAATCCTCCGCCGTAACCACCGAAACTTCCCAGAGCACCGACAACGAGCAGCACAATCGTCATATTTTGGTTGATATCGTACATGTGCCCAAAACCCTGGAACATTAACTTAAAAGGGTTCGATATATATTGTTTTGGAGAAGTTGTGTGGGTAGTCATGATTATATAGTACCGGCAATCAGATCGTTTTCAAACTGAGTAATGCCCTCCTTTGTGGCTGGATAGTTACTAGTATCAGGAAAATTAAGCTCCATGATGTGTTTGTAAACCGCAACGATCAATTGTTCAAGCCGCGACAAATCCGCCGGAATTGGTTTAAGTGCCAGCCGCAACTGTTTGGGGGATTCGGCTTCGACATAAAGCATTTCTGCGGAGCGATGATTGCTTACAAATCGCCCGCTTTTTTGAGCCAGCAGTAGATAAAAAAGAAGCTGTGTTTTATGTTTCCAGGCTTTGACCATTTTTGTCTGATCTTTTGTTTCAAAGCTGCCCAGCGGCTTGCCGGTTTTATAATCGCAAATGAGTAATTCGTCTTTGGAATGATTGATGCGGTCAAGTTTTCCTTTGATCAGCGCCGAACCAATCGGAATGTGCTTGATTTCTTGCTCCATCAATCCACCTTTGGGCAGGAGCGTGTCGCTGTCTTTGAGGAGGGCTTTCAGAAGTTCTTCGCCCTTTGTTCGATAATGTTCGTAGTCGTGCGGTGCCATGTGCTGTTGCTGCAATGATGCTTCGAATCGATCAAGCACTGGATCAATGTTGAGTGTCGATGTGTTCACTAGCCGCTGCGCCGTTTCGAGCGCGGCATGAATCGCCGTGCCGTAGCCACCGTTGGCTGATCGTGGTGTTGGGAGTCCAAGCAAGTAGCGCTCTTTGAAGCTGCGAGGCCCAGACCCTTCGTCGGCGATATTCAGGAATTCAATGAGCGCTGACGGGCTGAGCTCGAAGTTTTCCAGCCTATCGGCAAGCAGCGCTCGCTCGTCGCTGCTTTTGAGCGTTGGCCAATGAAGATCTTGTTCGAGCGCGACAATAGGATCGCCAGTTGGCTCCTTAATCAGTTCAGTTGGAAGCACTGAGAGTAATGGGGTTGGCAGGATTTCCTTGCCCTGTTCGTCGGTGAAGTAGCTAGTGGCTACAAAATTATACTTTGCGCGCGAGATTGCAACGTAGAGCAGGCGCACGTAATCATCGAATTTTTCGCCGTATGACTGAAGCTGTAAATTGGCCGGGGATTTTCGACCGCCAGCGCGAGGTTGCCACATTGACTCGATCGCATCGACGACATACACATGGTCAAATTCAAGTCCTTTTGCAGAGTAGACGGTCAGGAGCTGGACGGCTTCTTCCCCGCTGGTAAACCAGGATTCATTGGCGATAACTTTGCCGGTGCTGATGTTAATATCGACAAAACGCACAAAATCGGCCAGTGTTGCTCGGTGCCCGCTGAACTCCTGTACCATTCCGCGAAGAATACTGATGGC
>CAYQXB010000062.1:0-1882 GCA_964421475.1 uncultured Candidatus Saccharibacteria bacterium | reverse complement strand
CTGAAAGGGTTTCAAGATACGCGCTGGTTGTTTTTTGGCTGGTTAAAAAGTAGCCACGAACGGGGCTTCGATAGTACTGCCCTTCGCTGAGTCCAATAATGTATTCCATGGTGAGCGGTAGCGGTTGTGAATCTGCTGAGCGCGCAAGCCAGGCGAACCAATTGCCAATACGTTGCAGCTTCTCATCATTGGATGAAAGTAAACTGGCGAACCAATCCGGGTTACTGTAGTTGTTTTTGGCGAGCTGCCATAACGCGCGCGGCGTAATCTCCCACATCGGATGGCGCAACAAGCGTGAGAGCGCAACATTCAAAAGGTCACGGTTTCCCGCGGCAATGCTGGTTGCGACTTGGGCGATCAGGCAAATTTGCTGTACGGCTTCGGTGTCCAAAATACTGCTTTGACGTTCGTAGCGAACGGGAATGTTTCGTGCTAACAGAACGCTGGCAAGTTGCTGGAGACTGCTATGTGTTCGTGCCAGCACCGCGATGTTGTGCTCGCCAGACTTCCACAATGACTGAATTTGTTCGGCAACTGCTTGTTGTTGATGCTGCCGGGTTGGATAACTCAGGTGTTTCAACGATGAGGCTGCTTCAAGATTTGATGATAATTCTTTGACAATTGATGACTCACGTTTGACTAGCCGATCCTCGGCTTGTTCTATGATTTCGCTGGCGGTGTCGAGTACTGGCTGAGCCGAGCGGTAATTCTGTTTTAGCACAATGAGTTTCGTGTCGGGATAGCTGCGCTGAAATTCCAGCACGTTATTCAGCTCCGCGCCGTTAAATGCAAAAATCGATTGGTCGTCGTCCCCGACCGCCATCAAGTTTGGCCGATTATTCGCGACGTAATGATCTGCCACGAGATGTGCCAGGCGCAGTTGTGCGGCGTTGGTGTCCTGGAATTCGTCAATTAGCACGTACAAAAAGCGTTCTTGCAGATCTGCCAACATGTTCGGATTCTTCTGAAGTTGTTCGAGAACCTCGAGCAGCATATCCGAGTAGTCATAGTAACCGCGCTTGTGAAGTTCATCGCGATACGCTTGGTATACATCGCTCACCACAAGCCACCAGTTATTGCGTTGCCGTTCTTTGAACATGCCCTTTTTGCCGTTTTCGTTTTGTAGCCATCGCGCTTTCCACTTGCTGGTGTGAGTTGTCTTGCCGGTCGCCAGATCTTCTTCGATAGCTAGCGCCAGACTTTCGGCGATAGCTTTGTTCAAGGGCAGCAACAAATTATCAAACGATGTATCTTGCTCGGGGAGTGCGTTAACGGCTGCTTGTAGTGTATCTAAAGTTTTTGCGTTGAGACGCGGCTCGCAGATTGCAACAAGTTTTGCTTCGATACTATCGAGGTACTCACTGTTTGCTCGAACGGTTTGTCGCAACTGATCGGGAGTCAGACCGGCTTCTTTGGCTAGCTTTAGCCCATCTTTGACAGGTTTAAGCGCAGTGTACGAACCGGCAAAAACGCTTGCCAGTGGATTATCGTGCGGCAGTTTGGACAAGATTTCTTGAATAATATCATCCTGTACGGCATCGGGTGCAATGCTCAGGCGCGCCCCATGCCAAAAAAAATCTGGATACTCGTTCATGATGTCGGCGGCAAAACTGTGAAACGTCCGAACTGCCACTTTGTACGCTTCTGGTCCGGCGAGTTGGTGCAGCCGCGCACGCATATTAGTCGCCGCTTTGTTGGTGAACGTTAAACACAAGATGTTTGACGGGTCGCTGTCAGTTTGCTTGAGGATATTCGCCACGCGCACACTCAGCAGCTGTGTTTTGCCGGTACCCGGGCCGGCCACCACTAGAACAGGACCCTCAATAGCATCCACCGCCAGCTTTTGTTCAGCGTTTAATTGTTGATAAGATTGCTCGAACTT
>CAYQXB010000061.1:0-5080 GCA_964421475.1 uncultured Candidatus Saccharibacteria bacterium | reverse complement strand
TGGCAATGCGTTTGCGCGGTTTACGAGTGATTATCACAGTTTTGCCGAGCATGGGTACAAAGTAGTCTCGATAAAGGGGACAGATACCGTTGCCGATTCAGTCGCTGCCGTCATGGCGGCGCTAAAAAAATAAACTACAGTTCGTGTAGGACAGTAATATTTGCGCCGATGCTATTAAGGCGAGCGGCCAAATCTTCATACCCGCGGTTGATCGTGTAGATATTTCGAAGTTTGCTGGTGCCGGGTGCCGCGAGCATGCCAATAAGCAGCATGACTGCCGGGCGAATACCGCTTGGGCACACGACATCGGCAGCACGCCATGTTGTGGGACCTTGAACGAACACACGGTGCGGATCAGCGAGCTCTAATTTAACGCCGATCTTTTTCATTTCGGTGTACATCAGCGCGCGGTCTTCGTAGATCCAGTCGTGAATCAGTGTTCGACCCTTGGTGGTTGCGGCAATTGGTACAAAATACGGCACGTGGTCGATGTTAATGCCGGGATACGGACGGCCATAGATTTTTTCTTCGGCTGCTTTGAGCTCACCGTTATGTTTGTGGATTGTAATATCGACTAAATCAGTCTGGCCATTATCGGCTTTGTAGCGTTCGCCCATAGCATACTTGAGCCCCATTTTCTCGAGTTTTAAAAGTTCGAGTTCCATAAAATCAATCGGTACGCGGCGAATGGTGATCTGAGAATTAGTCGTCACTGCAGCCGCGACGAATGTCATTGCCTCGACCGGATCTTCTGCGGGGCTATAACTAATGTTTTTCTTGATATTTTTAACGCCGCGAATACGCAAGGTGCTGGTGCCGATACCGTCGATTTTAACGCCCAATTTTTTCAAAAAGAAGCAGAGATCCTGCACCATGTAGTTGCCGCTGGCCATTTTTATAACGGTTTCGCCCTCTAGTCCTGCTGCGGCCATCAGCGCATTTTCAGTTGTGGTGTCACCAGATTCATATAAAACGACTGATCGTTTCGGCAAGTGTTTTTCGCTCATGACATTGTAGTGGCCAGTTTTTGTGAATACCTCTACGCCCTCGAAGAATTTGGCGTCGACGCCAAATTCTTCGAGGGCGTAGAGGTGTGGTTTGACGGTGCGGCGACCCAACTCGCAGCCGCCAGCGTATGGGATCTGGAATTTTTTGAACTGATGCAACAGGGGGCCAATGAGCATAATAACGGTGCGAGTTTTGCGAGCGGCTTCTTTGTCCATTGATTCGAGGTTAACTTTGGTGGGCGGTTTAATTTCAAGGTCATTTTCGCCAACCCAACGTACGGCAACGCCAATACTTTTAAGCACTTCAATAATACGATTTACTTCTTCAATTTTGGGAACTTTTTTGAGTCGCGTCGTGCCTTTGTTGAGAAGGCTAGCACAAAGAATCGCCACAGTGGCATTCTTAGAAGTTTTGAGTGTAATTTCGCCGCTGAGTTCGCGCCCGCCCTCTATGCGCAAATTGATCGCACCGCTGCTAATACTAATGAGCGGTTTGTTCAAAACGTCGCTAATTCGCCCGAGCATCTCAAGGCTCATGTTTTGGCGCCCGTGTTCGATGCGGTTAACTGCCGATTGGCTGGTGCTGAGTTGCTTGGCGAAGTCTGTCTGAGTAAGACCTCTCTCTTGCCGTATCTGATAAATAAGTTTGCCGATTTTTTCGTTGGTGTCTGACATAGCTCAGAGAATTATATCATCAACAAGATAAATACAAGCGGTAATTTTAACATTTTTCTGTCCCCTAAAGTGCAGTAGAATAGACCTATGATCTGATTTTTCTTGCATGAACGAACAGCCAACCAAACACAGTAATTAGCAGTGGGAGAGGGTATACGTATGAAAGACGAAGAAATTGCAAAACTGATCAAAAAAGAAGTCAAGCGTCAAGCCGATGGTTTAGAGATGATTCCGTCAGAGAATCACACGTCGGGCGACGTGCTGGCGGCGCTTGGGTCACGCCTGACCGACAAATATTCCGAAGGCTATCCGGGCAAGCGCTATTATGGTGGCTGCGAAAACGTTGATGCGATTGAAAACATTGCCCGCGATCGTGCCAAACAATTGTTTGGTGTGTCGCATGCTAATGTTCAGGCCTATTCTGGGTCGCCAGCAAACTTGGCGGTTTACTTTGCGCTCGCTGATCCAGGCGATACGGTCATGGGCATGGATTTGTATTTTGGTGGGCACATGACGCACGGGCTTAAAGTGAACTTTTCGGGCAAGTGGTTTAATTCGGTTCAGTACCAAACTGGCAAGGACGGTTATCTGGATTACGAGTCGTTGGCAAAATTGGTGCGGGATAGTAAGCCAAAACTTATTTTTACTGGCGCAACAGTCTATCCGCGAATTATTGACTGGAAAAAACTCCGTAAAATTGCCGATCAAGTGAATGCTTTTTTGGTGGCAGATATTTCACATATCGCCGGCCTGGTCGCTGGTGGCGTGCATCCATCGCCGGCTGGGATTGCAGATGTGATCACTACAACGACACACAAAACACTTCGTGGTCCGCGGGGTGCGCTCATTATGTGTAATGGGAATCCTTCCACGCCGCTTAAAAGTGTTGAGCGTGCAAAAGAAAATTTGCCAACTTTAATCGACCGGGCGATTATTCCAGGTTTGCAAGGCGGTCCGCATAATCATCAGACAGCGGCAATTGCTGTAGCTTTGCGCGAAGCCAACCAGCCAGCTTTTAAAACCTACGCTCAGCAAATTGTAAAGAATGCCCAAAAGTTGGCCGACGAATTAAACAAAAAAGGCTTCGAACTGATTACCGGCGGCACTGATAATCACCTGATGTTAGTTGATCTGACGAATAAAGGAGTGAAAGGTAAAGACGCGGAAGTGGCACTCGGCAAGGCGGGTATTACAGTCAACAAAAACACCGTGCCGTTTGATCCGCGACCGCCGTTTGACCCAAGCGGTATTCGCCTCGGCACACCGGCGCTTACCACGCGCGGCATGGTCGAGTCCGAAATGGTGCAGGTTGCCAACTGGATTGAAGCAGCAATTGCTCATCGTGGTGACGACAAAAAGCTTGCGCAAATCCACCATGAAATCACGGCCTTTACCAAGGACTTTCCGCTTCCGGCTTAACATGTGGCTTATTGTTCTGCAGCGAATATTAGGCGCTGGGATTGCATGGTTGGCGGCAGTTATTTTTGTGAATCTTGGTTTTGCGTGGTACTGGCTGTTGATTTCGTTTTTGGTCTATGACTTGTCAATGGTCGGCTATATTAAGGACAAATATTTTGGTGCGAAAATCTACAACTTGGGTCATGGAATGCTGGCGCCAGGTTTTTTAACCGTCGCCGCGTATTTTGTGGATAGCCGAGTGCTGTTGTTTGTCGGTGCCACTTGGTTATTCCATATTGGTGTTGACCGCGCGCTGGGATACGGCCTGAAGCTGCCCAAAGGATTCAAATATACTGATATGGGAGATCTTTAGCTTACTTCTCGAAGTTGCCCAGGAATCGTACTTCTGGTTCAAGTGTAATACCAAGATCGTGCTTGACGGTTTTAATAATTTCGCTCGATACGTCGTAAATATCTTGTGAGCTGGCGCGTGCGGTGTTTTCAATTTTGAGAATATGATCCGGGTGCAACCGAACATGTCCCCAACTTTGCCCGCGTTTGAATCCGGCGGCGAGCAGAACATGTGCCGCCGAAACACGAGTGCTGGAACCGCCGTGAACTTGGTTTTGTTTTTTGATCGCTTCGTAGTTAATGCCACGCTCTTCGTACGCCATAATATTTTCGGCTTGTTTTTCGTTTACCATCGGATTTCTAAAAAACGAACCAGCGGTTTTGGTTTCGGCATTTTTACCCTCTAACAATGAACCAATGCGTCGGCGGGCTTCCAGTATAATTTTGCGTCGTTGTTTTAAATCATTCGGATCAAGTTTGAGCTCATCGGCAATTTTGGTAGCCGATGCATAGGTCAGTTCGCGCGGAGAATCTTCAAGCTTAAACGCGGCGCGCACAATCAAAAAGTTTTTAAGTTTGCGGGTTTGAAAATCCGAGAACCGATACTTGAGCCCCAGTTTTTTAGCCTCGAGTTTTTCGATAATCGGCGTCGGCGCGCTGGTATCAACGACTTCTACCCACTGCAAGGTATCCGAAATCGCCTGTCCGTACGCCGCAATATTGCCAACAACTGCCGCGCCAACATCACCCGGAATGCCGCTGGTGCGCTCCAGCCCCCACTTTTTTAAACTCAAACTTTTTTGCACGAGTGTATCCCAATCAACACCAGCGTCGGCAATGAGTAATCCATCTTCAAATAAAACTTCGTGCGTATCCATATGAACAACCGTGCCGTCCAACCCTTCGTCCGAAACCAACACATTCGCGCCACTCCCCAAAAACCACACTGGTTTGTCGGCGTGAACTAACGCGTCGAGCACTTCGTTTGAATCTTCGATAATCAGCATTGTTTCGGCCAAGCCGCCAGTTCCAAAAGATGTGCATTCACTTAAGCGCACATCGTGCAGTATTCTCATGAGACTCATTATAACGACTTCGTGCGCAAATTGCTGGCGCTTATTTTTGTTGTAAAGTTTTCGAAAATTACTTGTAATGCTTGCACGCGCATAAGGGCAAGACGTACCATAGACGTAAAGAACAAGAGGGCGCGAACACAAATGGAATATCCGTACAAAAAAGTTGGGAATTACCTCAAACACACCCGTGAAAAATTAAGCGAAAGTGTGGCCGAAGTTTCGGGTGCCGTAGAGATTGATATTGAGGCGCTGAATAGTATTGAGTCCGGAGTTGAATTGCCATCCGAGGAAATCTTGCTGCTAATGGTCAGTCACTTTGGGCTGAATGAATCCGAAGCCGAAAAAGTATTTAAACTTGCCGGCTATGCAGCTGACTCAAAAGAATCCAGTGAACCAAGTGATGAGCTGGCAAAGATTTTTGCGCTGTTGCCGATTGACATGCGTGTATTGTATTCGGACAATTCCGAAATTTTGATCAACGATTCTGGCGTAACAATTAGTTTTATGCAGCAAAATATGGAGGGCAAACCCGTTCCAGCCGCGTGCGTACGGCTCAAGCCAACGCGCGCGGCT
>CAYQXB010000060.1:0-5132 GCA_964421475.1 uncultured Candidatus Saccharibacteria bacterium | reverse complement strand
CAAAATTGATGACGTAAAAGATCAGCTCAAAGTCAAAGACCAAAAGCTTGAAAACACCGTACAGCGTGTTGATACGTTTGAAAAGCAACTCAAAAAGCTAAAAGCAAAAACAGTCTAGAATAAACGATTTCTGGTGGGCGAGAAAGGACTTGAACCTTCACGCCTTTTGGGCACTAGTTCCTAAGACTAGCGTGTCTACCAATTCCACCACTCGCCCACGTAGAAATCCCGTATATTTTACACTTTTACAGCTGAATACACCAGTATAATAAACGTTGACAAATATTAGTATAAGCGGTAAAGTATACCACATGGTTTTTACAACTAACCAAATCAATCAGTCACATGCACATATGTTGCCGGAGTTGATCGGTTAGTTTCCTTTTGTCCAAAAAACGCATAAGAATTCGCCGGTCACCCGGCGTTTTTATTTTATATGTAAATTTAGGAGAATTAGAAATGAATTATTTTAATGAGAATTTAGAAGCAGAAGCGATTGTGCGAGCTGCAAGTACTATTGCAGTCCCGAAAGGACGAGAGAATGGCAACGTAGTAGAGTGGATGACAGAAATAGGCATGGACGTGCCTGAATTTGTCGGGAGGCGTCTTCACGGCTTCGACGACGTTTAAGAAGTTTCGGTTGTCGCGTGGCGCTGATATTTCAAAAGAAGTTTTGATTGAAGATGTAGAGGTTGGCTTTTGCGGATCAGATGTGTTCAACGAAGGATTACTGTCTGGAGAGTATCGTCCGCTTGGATTTAAAGCGGTCGCAAATGCAGGCTGCGAACTCGTACTTGCAAAAGAGCCAGCTAGAGTTGAGAAGCAAGAACCGTTAACTATTGCAACAAGTTACCCGTTGAGCGCACTGTACTATTGTGCAAAAGTCGGATACGAAGTTGTCGGAGTTGAGCAATTTGGTGGGGGTATCGAAGGCAAAATTAAAGACGGTAAATACAACGCAGTCTTTGACATCAAAGAGAAGGGAGCGACGTTAGCTGCAAACGAACTTGAAGTTGTGACGAGCTTCGGAAAAGTAACCACCGGATTAGTCTTCCGCAAAGAAGAGTATGACGTTGAAGATTACGTCTTTGATGCCTGGCGTATGCAGCAATAATACAAACCGTGACTGCACGCTACATTGATGTGGCACGAGGAAAGAGGCCAGATACAAACCGCAAGAACACAAGCTTGATGTTGGCTGATGAAAACGTGCTCGTAAAGGCTTTGGGTGAAGAAAATGCTGAGCTGATTAGAGCGGTAATCCGAAATGAAGATGTAGCTAATGAAACGGCGGACAATTTGTTCACGATGATTGTTGCTAACGTCAAATCGGGCGTTATGTCAGCGAAGGCGTTCAACACGTTATTCGCCCGCAATAAAAAACCAACATTGCGCCTCGAGTAAATATGCATACAATAGAAAGGAAGAATATGAGTTTAAGTACCCAACCATACAAAGGAACGCGGGATTTTTACCCCGAGGATATGCGTCGTCAGAAGTGGATGTTTGCGCAAATGCGCAAAGTCGTTGAGCGTTTTGGCTACGAGGAATACAACGCGCCAACGCTTGAGCTGGTAGAGTTATACGCTGCCAAATCCAGCGAAGAAATCGTGACCCAGCAAACTTATGTGTTTGAAGACCGCGGCGGCCGCACGGTGACGATTCGGCCGGAGATGACGCCGAGCGTATCGCGCATGGTCGCGGCTCGGCGCCAGGAATTGGCCTATCCGCTGCGCATGTACAACATTGGTAATCGTATGCGGTATGAGCGTCAACAACGTGGCCGTTTGCGTGAATTTTGGCAGTTGGACGTTGATTTGTTTGGTGTCGATAGCCAGGCCGCAGAAATTGAAGCGATTCAGGTTGCCGACCAGATTTTGCAAAAATTTGGCGCCAAACGAAAAAGCTATACGATTAAGATCAACAGTCGCCAATTGGTAGACAATCTGCTGCTTGATCAGTTGCGGCTCACCAAAGAACAAGCCGTGGCCGTGACGCGTCTGGTGGATCGCATGGCAAAAATGGAGCGCAAGGATTTCGAGCGCGAACTTTCATCACTGTTTAGTATTCAGCATCTCAAAGACGGAAAGTTAGAGCTGCTCAAAAGCTTTTTGTACAAACCCGATTGGAATCGTGAACCCTACACTTTGCTCGACAAAACATTAGTTACTCGCGTCCAAGAAGTGGTTAAGAGCTTACAAGGTGTCGGCATTACTAATGTCGAGTTTGATCCAACGCTGATGCGCGGCTTTGACTATTACACTGGTATTGTTTTTGAGGTGTTTGATACTGATCCTCAGAATAACCGGGCCATGTTTGGTGGCGGTCGCTACAGCGGGCTTGTTGGATTGTTTGGCGTCGAACCGGTCGAAGCCGTGGGCTTTGCCATGGGCGATGTGACGCTCCAAAACTTTTTAGAAAGCAACAAGCTGCTCAAACCGCTCAAGCCCGAAACCGAAGTGTACGTGGTGCTGATTGGCGATGTCGCCGACCAAGCTCAAAAAGTTCTGGCGGATCTCCGTCAAATGGGCGTCAACGTGGCAGTTGATCTCAGCGGCCGAAAACCCGACAAGCAAATCAAAACTGCTGCCAAAAAGGGAATTCGCTACGCATTGTTCATCGGTGAGGAAGAACTCAAGAACGAAAAATACAAGCTCAAAGATCTACTGGATGGCCGCGAGGAAAGTCATAGCGTACAGCGCTTAGTGAGTATCGTGCAAGACCGCCGCAACAGTTAAGTTCTACTCTTTTTTCGGGCCAGACTGAATTCCAGGGTGTCTCCCTGGAATGTGGCATAGTATGGTTTTTGCACATCTTGCAAGATACAGGATGACGATAATTCCAGGGAAACACCCTGGAATGAAAACTGGTCCCTGTAGAAAAATCTTGCGCCGTCTGTTAGAATTGCTAGCTATGCAAGTAAAACGAACTGACGTACACGAGAATAAAACTAAGCTGGTGATTACAGCGGCCGAAGATCATTTGGCAAAAATCAAAGACGCGACTGTCCAAAAACTAGGCAAAGGTGTCAAAGTGCAAGGGTTCCGCGAAGGCAAAGCGCCGGCGCACTTGATCGAAAAAAACATCGATCAACAAATGCTGCAAAGCGAATTTGTCGAAGAAGCAATTAACCAACTTTACAGCGATGCTATGCGCCAAGAAAAGCTTCGCCCTATTGATCGCCCAAGCGTCACCGTTAAAAAATTCGTGCCATTTACCACTCTCGAGTTCGAAGCCGAAGTTGAAATCCTCGGTACCGTAAAACTCCCTGACTACAAAAAAATGAAGCTGGCCAAGCCAGAGGTCAACATCACCGAAAAAGACATCACTGAAGTTATCAATAACCTCAAAACTCGTGTGGCCGACAAAAAAGACGTGACTCGTGCTAGCAAAAACGGCGACGAAGTGACGATTGATTTTAAAGGCGTTGATGCTAAAAAAGAGCCAATTAAAGGCGCCGATGGCAAAGATTACCCAATTGTGCTGGGCAGCAAGACGTTTATCCCGGGGTTTGAAGAAAACATTGTGGGTCTAAAAGCTGGCGAGGAAAAAACATTCACGATTCCATTTCCAAAAGATTACGGTGTTGCCGCACTAGCCAGCAAAAAAGTAACATTTACGGTTACAATCAAAAAAATCCAAGAGGTTGTACCACCAAAAGTGGATGACGCTTTTGCTGCCAAAGCTGGCGGTTTTAAAACTGTTAAGGAACTCAAAGATGACATCAAAAAAGAGGTCACCCGCGAGAAGCAAAAACAAGCTGACACCCAATATCAAAACGATTTGGTGAACATGATTGCCGACAAAGCCAAGATGAACTTACCAGACGTGCTGGTGAATGAACAGCTTGAGCGCTTGTTCCAGGAGTTTAAGCAGAATCTGACCTACCGTGGGCAAACCATTGAAGAATTCCTTAAACAAGAAAAGAAAACCGAAGACGAATACAAAAAAGAACTCCGCCCGCAAGCTGAGCAGCGAGTCAAAATTGGCCTAACGCTCGCTGAAGTTTCAACCGAAGAAGGAATCACCGTTACTCCAGAAGAACTCGAAATGCGCCTGCAACTACTCAAAGCTCAGTATCAGGATCCGCAGATGCAAGCACAGTTGGATGATCCGCGCGCGCGCCAGGATCTTGCCTCTCAGCTCATTACCGAAAAGACCGTTGCCAAGCTGATGGAATACGCTGTTAAGTAAGGAGTAAGGAGTAAGGAGTAAGGAGCCCATCGTCACTCTGGCTTCTCCCACCCCGTCATCCAGAATTTATTACAGCATAAAATTAGCACTCTGGGTTGACGAGTGCTAATTTTTGGATTATATTAGATTCCACTATGAGCAATCCACAAAACTCCGTACTTGTACCAACCGTTATTGAATCCGACGGTCGCGTTGAGCGCGCGTACGATATTTATTCGCGACTTTTAAAAGATCGCATCATCTTTTTGGGAACTGATGTTAACGAACACACGGCAAACTTAATTGTTGCTCAGCTATTATTCCTCCAAAGCGAAGACGCCAAAAAACCAATATCACTCTACATCAACAGCCCCGGCGGCAGCGTGTACGACGCGTTGGCGATTTATGACACCATGCAATACCTCAAATGCGAAGTGCACACCTACGGCATTGGTGTGCAGGCCAGCGCGGCGGCATTTCTGCTCAGTTCTGGCACCAAGGGCAAACGATTCTTGCTGCCGCACGCCACGGTGATGATTCACCAGCCATCGAGCGGCACACGTGGTAAAGTTACCGATCAAGAAATTGACCTTCGCGAAAGCTTGCGCGTGAAACGATTGCTCGAAGAAATTATGAGCCGAAACACCGGCCAAAAAATGCCAAAGATTCACGTCGATATGGAACGTGACTTCTGGATGACAGCCGAAGAAGCCGTCAAATACGGCGTCGCCGACAAAGTCATCAAACCGTAAAGCAGAACAGGGAATACCCCCCCTTCTATATATTTGCCATTTCGCTCATGGTTTGGTATATTGCTTTTAGTTAGTAATTTTGTGACAAGGAACAGTTCTTTGGCAGACATAAAAACAACACTATGGCAATCTGGGATTGCCGATCTGACTTATGAAGATTCGTCTGACAATTTGACGCCTATTTTTGGTGCCAAAGCGACGGCCCCT
>CAYQXB010000059.1:0-5136 GCA_964421475.1 uncultured Candidatus Saccharibacteria bacterium | reverse complement strand
TCTGTTTGTTGATGATTCGCGCTCTAACCTGATGGGTGCCGAGAAAATGGGCTGGAATGTGCTGTGGTTCGATGACTTCCGCCCAGCCGAAAGCGTTGAAAAGGTCCGCGCCGCGCTTGAGTTCGAGTAAGTACAAAAATCCTCATGCTTGACTCTGTTATTCCTTTGTCATAAGGTGAGCGCTATGTCTGAATTATGTTTCGATTCTTTAGAGATTGCCGCACAGCAAGCGGGCATTGCGCGCGCGATGGTGATTAATTATGAACAAGTTGGCAACACCGATCGTTCGGCGGTTTGGGCTGCTGACGCACAAGTTTGGGAAGCAAGAGTCGACGCGATTGTTGCTGGCGAACCGCTCAAAACTCAAGCAAAAAACCAGGCCAGCGCGTTGTCGCATGCCGCATTCTGCGGAACATTCGTTGATAGTATGTCTATTTCGTAAAGCGTTCGAGCTCGCCCTTGGTTTTGGCATGTGTTTCGTGGAGCTCAGCTAGCTGCTGACGAGATTGCTCAACTAGTTTTTCGGGCGCGTTAGCTACGTAGGCTTTATTTTTAAGGCGTCCTTCGAGGTTTTTAATCTGGGACTCGATGTCAGCTAGTTTTGCTTGCAGGGAGCTCTCGAAGTCGCTGAGCTGGTCTTCAGAAACGTTTAACCACGCTGTAGCCTTCGTGCCAGTCAGTTGGAGCCCCTTGCCCTCGGTTGCATCGATAACTTCTCCAATTCGTGCTAAGCGAATCAATAATTCTTTGTTACTGGACAAGAACGGCTCATTAACTAATAGAAGATGAGGTTTGCTTAGTTTGAGGCTCGTACTAATCGCACGAACTTCGGTCACGACGTCTTTAATTAACTCGAATTCTTTTGCCCTAGTTGCATCTGCTTTCGGAGGCACAGGCCAACTACTGGTAATCAGTAGGCTTTCTTGTTCCCAGGCAAGCGTTTGCCAGATAGTCTCGGTTACGAACGGCGCAAATGGATGCGCGAGCTTCAGGACTGTCTCGAGGCTGTAGGACAAAATACTGGCGTTAGTCCCCTGCCCCTTCGATGCTTCGATATACCAATCAGCAAAATCATCCCACAGCAGGTGATAGACCTGGTTGTAGGCTTCGGCGAAGCGATAATTATCTAAATCGGCCGACACTTTTTTAATTGATTGTTGTAATTTACTCAACATCCATTCATCGGCAATTGTTTCGGGTTTCGGGTGAGTGCGCAAATGCGAGTCATCGCCAACTTTGTCTTCAATAAACCGGGCAACATTCCAAAGTTTATTGGCAAAGTTACGAGCGGCAACTAACTTGCCTTCGTCGTACGGGCGATTATTTCCGGCGGCTTCAGTCGAAATAATTCCCATCCGGAAGGCATCCGAGCCGTACTGCTCGATTTTTTCCATCGGATTGATCACGTTGCCTTTGCTTTTGCTCATCTTGGCGCCGTGTTCGTCCTGGATGAGCCCGTGCAAATACACTTCTTTGAACGGAATATCACCAGTTATGTAGAGGCCGAGCATAATCATGCGCGACACCCACGGGAACAAAATATCGGCGCCGGTTTCCATCAGACTTAAGGGATAAAACGTATTAAAATCTTCGCCACCAGGGAAATCGAGTGTAGCGTACGGCCACTGCCCGCTGCTAAACCACGTGTCAAACACATCTGGGTCGCGGTGGTATTTTTTGCCGTTCTCTTCGATAAATTCTTGGTCGGTGCGGGTGTCAAAAATCCAATCGTCCGGGTCATCCACATTTTGAAAGGCTGGAATCGGAATCCCCCAGGCGATTTGGCGTGAAATGTTCCAGTCGCGCAATCCTTGTAAATAACGAACCAACTGATCGCGTTTGTTAGCCGGGTAAAAATCAATTTTGTGGCTTTTTAGTGCGGCGATGGCGGGTTTGGCCAGCTTTTGCATGTCGATAAACCACTGTTCACGGAGCAGTGGCTCGATGACGGTACCGCATTTGTAACAGTGGCCGACGGAGTGCGGATGGTCTTCTTCTTTGACGAGTAATCCCGCGCGGCGGAGGTCTTCGACGACTTTTTTGCGCGCGTCTTTACTTGGAAGCCCGCGGTACGCTTCGGATACTTCATGCGTCATTTTCCCCTCGTGGTCGATAACCGAAATCATCGGCAGGTCGTGGCGAGTGGCGACATCAAAGTCATTTTGGTCGTGGGCTGGCGTAATCTTCACCGCGCCGGTGCCGAATTCACGGTCAACCATCGCGTCGGCTAAAATTGGGATTTCGCGTTTTGTCAGGGGTAGCGCGACAGTTTTGCCAACCAACTTTTTATAACGAGGATCTTCAGGGTGTACAGCAACCGCGGTATCGCCGAGCATCGTTTCGGGGCGCGTAGTGGCGACTTCGACGGAGCCTGAGCCGTCAGTTAACGGGTACGTAATGTGCCACAACTTCCCTGCCTCCTCTTTATACGCAACTTCAATATCGGCAAAACCCGTGCCGTGAAAAGTACAAAAGTTTACCAGGCGTTCGCCCCTGTAAACGAGGCCGTCGTCCCACATTTTTTTGAACGTTGTATAGGCAGTTTTGACGATTTTTTCGTCCAGCGTGTAGACGTAGCGACTCCAATCGACACTGTCGCCAAGCTTTCGGAACTGATGTTCATAGTTTTCTTTGTTCTGGGCCACGAATTCCCAGATCAAGCCGTAGAGTTCTTCGCGAGTGAAGTCAAAGCGACTCTTCCCTTCTTTCTCGAGCTGCTTTTCATAGACAACTTGGGTTTCAAAACCAGCGTGATCGGCGCCAGGTAACAGGAGTGCGGCCTCGCCTTTCATGCGGTGGTAGCGCACTGCAATGTCCATGATGGCGTGATTTAAACCGTGACCAATATGCAGGTCGCCATTTGCGTTTGGCGGCGGAATGACAATGCTAAAACTTCCCTGCTTGTTATCCTCTGTACCTCTGTTTTTGGGCTTAAAAGCATCGGACTTCTCCCATAACGCGTAAATATCGTCTTCGTATTCGGCTGGTTCGTAAACTTTGCTCAGTTTCATAACTTTATTGCTGCCGTTCTGCTTCTTCAAACATCGGAATAACTGGCTCTTCGGGTAAGAGCAACTCTAGGTGCGCCATTTTGCGTTCGTCGAGGGGGTTGCCCATGATAAAGTCCATACTTATCGCGGCCATTGCTTTCTTTGCTTCGAGGTTTCCAGAGTCAGGTCTTTCACCTTCTGGCAAACCGCCTGTAATTTCATCAATATCGACTAATTGACATGCAACAACAAACTCGCCACCTTTGGGGTTCCAGGTCTGATTGTTCTTTTTGCGTAACATACATTCTCCTCTCAAAAGCTTGCCGAATACAATTAGCGTAACATCTTACAATAAAAAAATCACCTCTGTTTTTCAAAGATGATTGCTTGTTTCATCACGATGGCTTACCGTTCATATCCGGTTAGCTTTACTGCTATTTCGCAATGTTTTGCTGGTATGAAAAGGTGGTTTCACGTGAAATTGCACACATAGCCCCACTGACTACCCTTTTTTGGCTAGCATTCACAATATTCCATCACCAATACTTGTGTTTTAAAAAAAGAACAAACGACTTGGTTGAGCCGTCTTACCTTCGAACGTTTTTGTTTTTGCCCCCAGATAATACCACCACAACTAAACGTAAGCAATATTGACATTTATAACCATAAGTGTTACAATGTTTGTAATGAATCAGCCCCACACTCCGTTTCCGTACGAGTCCGCTTCTGATCAAGTAATGTCCGAAGCAGCACTTCGACGAGACATGGTTTTAAACACAAAAGTGCCGACAGGGAAAGAAAATTTGCCGTGGATTCCAAACCTTACACAGCAGAGTGGTGACACTTCAAATGGTTCGATCTTCCACGATCGTCATGAGCCTCGATTTGAAAAGTATGTTACGGATTTCCTACAATTACCTGCGGAAGCCACCGATGATGATATTCGTTATCAGATGACACTACACGGGCAGGCTGCGGATAAGATCACCTTGAATCCGCACGAATGGCCAGCGCAACTAGAAGCGATGGGGGTCACAACAGAGTCTGTCGAAGATCTTACATCGATAGGCTAGGGGAGATTTCAAGGGTGAAAGGATCAGCAGTCGGCTGGTTCTTTTTCATTTTGAAGCAGCCAAGGGTGGCGATCATGGCGCCGTTATCGGTGCAGAGTTTGAAGTCGGGATACTGCACATCGAGCGGAATTTTTGTCGAGAGCGCTTCGCGCAGGGCAGAAGAAGCGGCCACGCCACCGGCGATAACCACCGATTTTGGGGCAAACTCCTTAAAAGCGGCAACAGTCTTATCGACCACTGTTTCAATGGCGACATGTTGGAAGCTAGCGGCAATGTTGCTCTTCTGAGTCTCTGAGAGGCGTTCTGATAGCTTGAAGGAGGGGAAGTTGTAATCTTTGCCGATTTCAGCCTGTGCGGTGCGCAAAACTGCTGTCTTGACGCCAGAGAAGCTAAAGGCGTATGGGTCATCCATGTGCGCCTGCGGAAGTTTATAAGCCCTTGGATCGCCCTCTTTGGCCCGTTTCTCGATATTTGGCCCGCCGGGGTAGGGGAGGCCAATCATTTTGGCAACTTTATCAAAGGCTTCGCCGATGGCGTCGTCGTGCACGCGGCCCATAATTTTGTAGTCAAAGTGATCTTTGAATAAAACAAGTTGAGTGTGTTTGCCAGAAAGAATAAGTGCCAACATCGGAAATTCTGGCGCCGATTTCGGCATTTTGTAATTTGTTATTTGGAGTTTGGAATGTGCGCTAACTTCAGTCAGGAAGTTAGCGTAAATATGGCCCTCAACATGATTGCAGGCATAGAGTGGTTTTTTATGAATAATTGCCAATGTACGTGCCGCCAAAACGCCCACCAACAGAGAACCGCCCAGACCAGCACCGTACGTTACTGCAATGGCGTCGATATCATCCCAGGTGCAGTTTGCTTCTTCAAGCGCTTGTTTGATGACCGGATTGATCGCCTCAATATGGCTGCTCCAGCCATATTCGGCGGCATAGAGCGTGCCATGACGCTCCACCACCCAGCCCATGTCGCCGGGCCGGTGCGGCCGCAGGGTATAATGCCGGTCGCGTGTGGCGTCGCGATCGACCAGCCGCTCGATTGTCCCCATCGCCGCGACCACACGCGCC
>CAYQXB010000058.1:0-5194 GCA_964421475.1 uncultured Candidatus Saccharibacteria bacterium | reverse complement strand
CAACTAACCGGCAAAAAGTTTATCCCAAATAGTAGTAGCGATGCACTGGCACGAATCGAAAAAAACGTTACGGGTGCGCTGAAAGATCTGCCAAAGTGAAACCACTCAAACTCCCCGAATCCGAAACAACCCAACAATTTTCTGGATTAGATCCGCTCGACAGCCGCTACTACGACGCTGAAGTATCGCGATATTTATCCGAGCACAGCCGCATTGCGTATCAAGCGTACGTCGAAACAGCGTTGGCTTACACCTTAGCCGAATTCAAAATCTGCAACCTCAAAACCGCTAAGGCCATTGAAGCGGCGGCTCAAAAAGTTACCACAAAAGAAGTCTACCGCGAAGAGGAAGTCACCAAACACGACATCAAAGCATTAGTGAATTCGATCAAGAAAAAACTCGATGCCTCCGCCAAACCATACGTACATTTTGGCGCCACGAGCTACGACATCATTGCCACCGCACAAAATTTGCAAATGCGCGAAGTTTGCAACCACGTCGTTATTCCGCGGCTCAAGCACTTGCTCGAAGTTTTAATAAAACTCGCCGAAAATTACGCAGCAACGCCGCAAATCGGCCGCACGCATGGTCAACACGGCGTGCCAATTACGTTTGGGTTTGCCGCCGCCGAATACATCCAGCGAATCGGGAGCAGTATGGAAGCCATCCAGGCTTTGACGGATGAGTTGCAAGGAAAGTTCTCCGGCGCCGTGGGCTCGTACAATGCGCTCAGCACATTTGTTGACGACCCGATAAAATTTGAAGCATCTGTACTACAAAAAGTGGGCTTAAAGCCCGCACCATATTCAACGCAGATTATTCCGCCGGAAGGTTTGGTTCGATTATTAGATGAATTAACCATCGTTGCAGGAATCATGGGCAACCTTGGCCACGACATGCGGCATTTGCAGCGCACCGAAATCTCAGAAGTTCACGAAAAATTCGAGGAAGGTCAGACCGGCTCCAGCACCATGGCGCACAAGAAAAATCCGATTAACTTCGAAAATGTCGTGAGTCTTTCCAAGCAAGTCATCGCCCAAAGCGTCAATGCAAACCTCAACTTATCCAGCGAGCATCAACGTGATTTGACCGATTCTGCGTCAGCACGATTCTACACAATCATTCCGGCGTGCGTGGCCAGCATGACTGCGCGATTGACTCGTATCATGCAAAAAATTGAAGTCGACGAAGACGCCATGCAAAAAAACCTGAACATGACCGGCGGAGCAATCGCCGCTGAACCACTATACTTATTACTCGCCAAACACGGTCACATCAAAGCGCACGAAAAATCAAAAGCGTTGAGCCACAAAGCACTGGCCGACGAAATAACGCTAGTTGAAGCCATTGAACAAGACCGCGAAGCGCACTCCTACTGGCTCAAATTCTCCAAAAAAGAACAAGATATTATCATCGACCCGGCCAAAAACTACACCGGCCTGAGTGCCAAAAAAACCAAACTCATCACCAGCCACTGGAAAAAACGCCTCAACTAAATCGCTCACGCTTGCAATCAGTAAAACACCGTAGCATACTCAAAACCAAACAAGGAGAAACTATGGCCGAAGTAAAAACTGCTTTTGTAAGCGTATTTGATAAATCACACGTTGCCGAGCTCTCATACGCTTTGAACCAAGCCGAGTGTGAGGTGTTTTCATACGGCGGCACACTGACTAGAATTCATGATGCCGACGTCCCTGCGCGCAAGACATACGAAATCGTCCCGGAGGGTTACACCACAGAAACGCTCCCCAGTGGCATTGAAGTGGCGACTCTAGAAAACAAAAACCGCGAAGTTCATGCGCGCGCGATTGCCGAGCGAGTCGACCGTTCGCACGACGAGTTAATCGATGCTGGCCAGCGACCAATCGATTTTGTCTACGTTCATCCAAAATCCGCACAAGATCCAGGCGCTCGACGCATCTTATCTGCTGCAGTTTGGAATCAGAATTGCCTAGTTATTTCTTCGCCTCCGGAAGCATTGAGTATGATTCAGTTTATCCAGGAGGGCACAATCCCCGAAGCAACTGCTCAAGGTTTTCGAGCAAATACTCTCCTCAGGCTCGCCGATCAGTTCCGCGACGCTGGCAACACAGCATTCTTGCAATCACGCAACGCCCGTTGATTAACATACTATCCCACATTCCAGGGAGACACCCTGGAATCAGAGCGCGCAATGAGTGGCTTGGCGAGTGGGCGCGAACTTCTCGAGTGGCAGCCTGTTACCAAAGAGACCTTTGAGATACAATATACTGTTTTCCAGGACCTGGTCTTGGAAAACTGGTCTTGGAAAAATATCTATGGTAACGGTGTTTGCGGTTATACTATTTAAGGACGAGCTAACTCTCAAGAAAGCAGTTGGCGTACTCGGCGTAACAGCGGGGCTCATACTGCTGCTTATATATAAAGAGAGAGAGAGAGAGAGAGAGGGAGGGAGGGAGTGATGTCATGATTGTAATTAACAGGAAGGCTGCGAAGTGAAAACAATCCTTATAACAGGCTCAAGTCGTGGTATTGGTAAAGCGATAGCGACACTTGCGCACAAACAGGGCTACAAAGTAATTGTTCACGGCAAGACTGATAGCAAAGAATTAGATGCTGTTCACAAACAGCTTGAAGGCTCAATAAAGACGGTATTTGATGTTGCAGACATAGAGGCAACCCACGCAGCCATAAAAAAACTGGGGCCTATTGACGTATTGGTTAATAACGCTGGGATTGCACGTAACTTTATCAAAGACATTTCAGAAGTTGATGACGACAAAGCACTGGAAGAATATAAGGTCAATGTACTCGGTTCACTGCACTGTATTCAGGCTGTATTACCAAAAATGCTAGAAAAAGGTTCTGGCAGTGTCGTAAACATTAGTTCAATCAAGGGCTATGCTAACCTGGCAACTATGAGTACTCTAACTTACGCTCCTGCCAAAGCAGGGGTTATCTCAATTACTAAAGCCCTTGCAAAAAGCTATCCTAGCGTACGTTTTAACGTCGTAGCACCAGGCTATGTCGAAACCGACCAGGTTAATGACTGGAACGAAGAAACATTTAAGCGAATTAACGATGGCACGATTCTAGGCAGGATCGCAAAACCGGAAGAAATTGCACCACTTGTTATGTTCTTAGCTTCAGACGAAGCCAGCTATATAACGGGAGCAGAGTATCTAGCAGATGGTGGATACTCCATTAAGGGCAAGTAGTAAGTTTTCCAGGACCTGGTCTTGGAAAAAAAGCCCGCTACCAGAGGTAAACGAGCTCTTTTTAATTCACACTAATCTAAAATCCACTTCTGGTGAGCTCTGGGGGGGGAAGCGCACGTGAATCAGTGCGCCGGGAATTCTCTCGGGCAACCTACTCACGACCGAACCGCCTGACGGGGTCCGGCTCACGTTGTGAGCAACCAACTAAAACACCCCACACAAGGTGGGGCATTTTAGTTGGTGACCTCTAGGGGAATCGAACCCCTATTGCCAGGATGAGAACCTGGTGTCCTAACCGTTAGACGATGAGGCCGGGGCATCAGCTAAGAACTGGAGAATATTACCACATTTTGCCTCTGTTTTCTAGGGTACGTTATCTGCTACAATAACCGTAAGCAATTATGACGAATATTCTAATCATCGGTGGAATTGTGCTGGCGCTGCTCGTAGCGGCGCTGGTTGTTAGCACGCTTGCCAGTACAATCGACAAACATCCTAAAGGTCCGAAACCACCAAAGCCAAAAAAGAATAAAAACAAACACGAGAATTACTCCGAGCAATCCGACATTATTTTAAACGCCATCGAAGACGGCGTCGTGCTCTACGATATGCAAAAAGTTGTTCGTATTTTTAACCCGGCCGCCGGCCGCATTACGGGTTGGCCGCAAGAAGAAGCTATCGGACTCGATTATCACAGCATTTTTAAACTGATTGATGCGAAAGGGCAGGAGTACAAAGATCCGGCAAGTCCGTTTACTAAAGTTTTTTTGGAACAAACCGGTATTCGTGATCACGACGCTACGCTGGTCAGCCGCGCCAACAAACACGTCGCTCTGCACATTAGTGTGTCGCCGCTGTTTGATCACAATAAAGTCATGACCGGTGCCGTGGCAATTTTTCGCGATGTCAGCGAAGAACGCAGCGAAGAACGCCAGCGGGCCGAATTCATTAGCACCGCATCGCACGAAATGCGCACACCGGTTGCCGCCATCGAAGGCTACTTGGCGCTCGCCATGAACGACAAAGTGGCAAAGATCGACATGAAGGCGCGAAGCTACCTCGAGAAAGCGCACGCTTCCACCCAGCACCTCGGAAGTTTATTCCAGGATTTGCTTACCTCTGCCCGAGCAGAGGATGGCCGCTTATCAAGTCATCCGTCGGTTGTCGAAATGGGCAGTTTCCTCGAGCGTCTGACCGAAGATTTGCGCTTTGCCGCCGAAAAGAAAGGACTGCAAATGGAATACATCATCGGCACGGCAGGGGACACCATTGATGCCAGCGCCAGCAACAACAAAATGGTGCGCCCATTTTATTACACTTACGCCGACCCCGAGCGCCTCCGCGAAGTTATTACCAATCTGTTCGACAATGCCACCAAATACACCGACAGCGGAAAAGTTTCGATTGGGCTCACTGGCGACCAAAACGTCGTGCAATTTTATATTAAGGACACCGGTGCTGGTATTGCCGCCGAAGACATCTCGCATCTGTTCCAAAAGTTTTACCGCGTCGATAATTCCAGCACTCGCACCATCGGCGGCACTGGTCTAGGGCTCTTTATTTGCCGCAAAATTGTTGAGTTGTACAATGGGCGAATCTGGGTCGAAAGCGAGGTCGACAAAGGCAGCACGTTCTTTGTGAATCTACCGCGCCTGAGTGACCAGCGGGCCAAAGAAGTTCAAGCAGAGGAAGCACAGAACTCAGCCCTGCCAGAGGTCAACACACTAACGAAGTCATGATACAATACAAGTAAACGTAAGCATATAGAAGGATCGAAGCACAATGGCAAAAATAATGTTGGTCGAGGACGACAACAACCTCCGTCAAATTTACGAAGATCGCTTAGCGGCTGAGGGCTACGAAATTGTTTCGGCCGCCGACGGAGAAGAAGCACTGGCGCTTGCCGTCAAAGAACGCCCAGATTTAATTATCGCTGATGTAATGATGCCAAAAGTCAGCGGCTTTGACATGCTCGACATTCTGCGCTCCACACC
>CAYQXB010000057.1:0-5206 GCA_964421475.1 uncultured Candidatus Saccharibacteria bacterium | reverse complement strand
GGTCAGTCCGGCGCAAGTATGAACATAAGCACTTCGGTATGGAACGAATACCGGACAGGTGATGGTGTTGTTTCCGGAGCTTTGCCAGGCACAGCGCCAGTAGCCAATGAATGGAATCAGGCGACTGTATTCTGGGTGCGGGCAGCATAGAACGGTGCAGATCCTCATTCTGAGTTTATAGTGGGCGAGGGTTTACTAAGTTTGAATGAGTGATACACTGAGCGGCATGAGCGCGCCAACATCTCCGACCTTCTTTTTTTATGATCTCGAAACTAGCGGGTTTTCGGCCCGCACCGACCGCATTATGCAGTTTGGTGGCCAGCGCACTGATATGGATTTGAATCCAATTGGCGAGCCAGTCAATATTTTAATTAAACTCTCACAAGACACGCTGCCAAGTCCGGATGCAATTTTAGTGACGGGTATTACGCCGCAGCAAACTATTGCCGACGGCATGACCGAGCGCGAATTTTTGGAATTCTTTGCCAGCGAAGTTTTTACGCCAGGTACGATTTTTGTTGGCTTTAACAGCATTCGGTTTGACGATGAGTTTATGCGATTTTTGCTGTACCGTAATTTTTACGATGCCTATGAATGGCAGTGGAAGGATGGCTGCTCGCGGTGGGATTTGCTCGATGTGGTGCGCATGACCCGTGCGCTGCGGCCAGACGGAATTAAATGGCCGGTGGATTCTACGGGCAAAGCGGCCAATCGCCTGGAGCTTTTAACGTCTATCAATGGACTGGATCATTCTAATGCTCATGATGCCTTGAGCGATGTGATGGCCACGATTGATCTTGCTAAACTTATCAAAACCAAACAGCCAAAACTGTTTGATTATTTGCTTGGCATGCGCGACAAAAATAAAATCGCCGAACTCGTCAATAAGCCCGAAGCGTTTGTGTATACGAGCGGCAAATATCCGGCCGAGTTCGACAAAACAACCGTTGTGGCCAAGATTGCAGATCACCCGCAATCTGGTGTGCTGGTCTATGATCTGCGAATTGACCCGAATGATTTTATGAAGCTGACGCCCGAACAATTGGTTGAAGCCTGGCGCTGGAAAAAAGACGCAACCGAACCAAGATTGCCGATTAAAACCCTGAAGCTTAATCGGTGTCCGGCCGTGGCGCCGCTCAGTGTTTTGGATGATGATACAAAAAAACGCTTACAACTTGATCCAAAAACTTTGAACGAGCATTTGGCCAAACTGCGTGGCAATGATGAGTTCGTGACCAAAGTATTAAAGGCGCTCGAAATCATGGACAAAAAACAACAAGCCACGTTTATGCTCGACGAAAAACAAGTTGACGCACAGTTGTACGACGGCTTTATTGGTAATGGAGACAAAACCACCATGCGGGCGGTGCGTGCTGCGGTCGCCAATGAATTAACCGAGTTTCAGGAAAAGTTCGCTGACGAACGGCTTAAAAATTTACTGCCGCTATACAAAGCACGAAACTTCCCGAAGAGTTTGAGCGACGACGAACGGGCAGCTTGGGAAAAGTTTGTGCATCACAAATTACTCGAAGGCAGCGAGCCCGCGCTCAAGAAGTTTTTTGCTCGCGTTGAAGAGTTGGCTGCCCAACCAAGTTTGAGCAAAAACCAGCAATACTTACTCGAAGAGCTAAAACTCTACGGCGAAAGCCTGATGCAATAGCGGCAGTCGTGGTTTATTCCGGAGGAATAAACGAAGCAAGGAGTATGGCGCAGGGAGTGGGGAATGAGAATGACGGCATGGGAGTTCAGAATGACTTCAAGTGGCTCTGGACAGTGCGCGCGTTGCAGTTTTGATATGAATGCGCGGAATAAAATGACGCAGGTCAATTGCGATCATCAACGCAAACGCCAGTAACATAATACCTGCGTAACTAAATTGAAAATGTGTGCCTGGAATTTGTCCCAGGACAATGAGCTCTAACATCGAAGCGCCTCACCATTACGTTTGAAGCTTATTCTACGACTGTTTTGCTACCAAGTCAATAATATTATTAAAGCTTACGCTTAACAAAGGCATACAATTTCTGTAACCGCCCGCGGTTGGCCAAAAACACAAACATAGCGATGGTCAAAAAGAAGAACGCGATGGTCCGCACCACAATACTGTCGTGAAGAATCAAAAAACTCACACAAGTAGCAGTAAGACCGATTGCTAATATATCGTACAGCCACATGAGGTGCGGATGGTTATTAAAAAAGGTGTAGTAGAGTTCTTGGCCGCGGGTTTTGCTGTATTGTAACAACCGCCGCGCCCAATGATTATTGATAGCCAGTACGCCAAGCCCGGCTAAAAATAGGGGAATGCCACCGATCCCCGGCAGCCAACCAAAAAGAATTGCGCCCAAAATCAGCAGCACGCCAAGCGTGTCGGTAGCGATTCGCACAACTAACTTCCAGGCTTTTTGCATGACTCTAGCCTATCACAATCGCCTGAGGCGCAGTAAACTCCAAATTCCAAGCACAATTCCAAATAAGCACCAAGAACCGAATCACCAAAACAGTTTAGAATTGGTATTTCCTCTTTTAGGTTACTGGCTGGAATATTTCTGATTTCTCGTGTATAATACGCAGACTTTATGAGTGATTTTATTGAGGTAAAGGGTGCGCGCGAACACAACCTGAAAGATGTGGACGTTTCGATTCCGCGCGGCAAATTAGTGGTAATTACCGGTTTGTCTGGATCGGGCAAATCAAGTTTGGCGTTTGATACAATTTACGCCGAAGGCCAGCGCCGTTACGTTGAATCGTTGAGTTCGTACGCGCGGCAGTTTCTTGGTTTAATGGAAAAGCCAGATGTTGACCAGATTGATGGACTCAGCCCGGCAATTAGTATTGATCAAAAATCGACGTCGCGAAATCCTCGCTCGACAGTCGCAACCGTGACCGAAATTTACGATTACTTGCGTTTATTGTTTGCGCGCATTGGTATTCCGCACTGCTCGGTTTGTGGTAAACCGGTTGAGCGCCAGACCTCCGCAGCAATTATTGATCAAGTTGCAAGTTTGCACAAAGATGCGCGTATTTTGGTTCTTGCGCCACTTGTTGAAGCTAAAAAAGGTGCATTTGAGCATATTCCAGAACAATACATGCGTGCTGGTTTTGCCCGCGTGCGGGTTGATGGCGTGGTGTACGCGTTGGATGAATTTCCGCAGCTCGATAAAGCAAAAAAACATACCATCGAGTTGGTTGTCGATCGCCTGGTGGCAAATGCCGAAAATCAAGGTCGGCTGGTGCAGTCTGTCGAACAAGCGCTGGATATTGCCGAGGGCAAACTAAAAATTATCAATGCCGATACTGATGCCGACACCACATATTCGTTGATGTATGCGTGCGTTGATCATCCAGAAGTAACAATTCCAGAACTTGAGCCACGAACCTTTAGTTTTAACTCGCCACAAGGTGCTTGCCCGGTTTGTACGGGTTTGGGCAGTCGCATGGAAGTTGACCCAGAGCTTGTCATCCCGAACGGGCGATTAACCATTGCTGAGGGTGCGATTCGTCCATACAACCGCATCAACACCGATGCTTGGTATATAAAAAAGCTCCAAGCGGTTGCTGACGCGCACGGATTTAGTTTGCATGTGCCCACTGGAGAACTCAAGCAAAAAGATCTCGACATTATTTTGTACGGTACTGGTGAGCAAACATACAAAGTGCCGCTGGGTGGCGGGCGTGCTTTCGAGTCAACGTACGAGGGCGTCATTCCAAATTTGGAGCGCCGACACAAAGAAACCGAGAGCGATTTTATGCGCCGTGATATCGAGCGCTTTATGCAAGAGCGCCCGTGTCATAAATGTTTGGGGCGTCGATTACGACCCGAAGTTTTAGCGGTTACGGTGTCAAGCAAATCAATCATGGATATTTGCGAGCTGTCGATCGACGATTCAATTATTTATTTTGACACGATGAAGTTACACGAAAAAGAGCAGCACATCGCGGCTCAGATTCTCAAAGAAATTAAGGCGCGTCTGAAATTCCTCCAAGACGTCGGCTTGAATTATCTCACGTTGGCACGAAGTGCAGTGACGCTGAGCGGCGGCGAGGCGCAGCGTATTCGCCTGGCAACGCAAATTGGTTCGGGTTTGCAGGGCGTGTTATATGTGTTGGACGAACCGTCAATCGGATTGCACCAGCGCGACAACGCGCGGCTGATTAACACGCTCAAGCATCTTCGTGATCTGGGCAATAGCGTGATTGTGGTTGAACACGACGAGGATACGATTCGCACCGCCGATCATCTTATTGATATTGGTCCGGGTGCTGGTATTCACGGTGGAAAAATTATTGCCGAGGGAACACCCGAGGAAGTTGCCAAGACCAAAGAGAGCATTACGGGCCAATACCTCCGCGGCGATAAGGCAATAAAAGCGCCGGCCAAACGACGGGCCGGCAACGATAAATTTTTGAGCATCAAAGGTGCGCGCGAACACAACTTGCAAAATGTCGATGTTGATATTCCGCTCGGTAAGATGGTGGTGGTCAGCGGCGTGTCAGGTTCGGGCAAGTCAACCTTGATTAACGATATTTTGGCCAAAGAACTCTCCGCTCGTTTGCACCGCGCCAATACAGTGCCGGGCCGGCACGACGACATCGAAGGCATTAAACAACTCGACAAAGCGATTATTATTGATCAATCGCCAATTGGTCGCACGCCACGCTCCAACCCTGCAACGTACACGGGATTATTCACGCCAATTCGTGAACTATTTGCCAGCATGCCAGAAGCCAAAGTTCGCGGCTATGGGCCGGGGCGGTTTAGTTTTAATGTTAAGGGCGGGCGCTGCGAAAACTGTGCTGGCGACGGCATTATAAAAATTGAAATGCACTTTTTGCCAGATGTCTACGTGCCGTGTGAGGAGTGCAAGGGCAAACGCTACAACCGCGAAGCGCTCGAGATTCACTACAAAGACAAAACAATTAGCGACGTGCTGGAGATGACGTGCGAAACTGCGCTGGAGTTTTTTGGGAACCTGCCAGCGATTGCTCGCAAACTCCAAACGTTGGTTGATGTGGGGCTTGGCTACATTGCGCTTGGCCAACCGGCAACCACGTTGAGTGGCGGCGAGGCGCAGCGTATTAAACTCGCCAGCGAACTATCGCGTCGTCCAACCGGCCGCACGCTGTATATTTTGGACGAACCAACGACTGGTTTGCATATCGCTGATGTTGATAAATTGCTGCAAGTTTTGCACGCGCTCGTTGATAC
>CAYQXB010000056.1:4333-5220 GCA_964421475.1 uncultured Candidatus Saccharibacteria bacterium | reverse complement strand
TTCACAAGCAAACCGTAATTTGGTAATTTCTCTA
Source organism: uncultured Candidatus Saccharibacteria bacterium (assembly GCA_964421475.1). Taxonomy (GTDB): domain Bacteria; phylum Patescibacteriota; class Saccharimonadia; order Saccharimonadales; family JAGQNJ01; genus CAYQXB01. The sequence continues at coordinate 5,186 of CAYQXB010000056.1, read as the reverse complement.
ATTTCATCTGGTTTAACTTTGGCCATTTCTTCAGCAATTTGATATATTTTTTCTTCTGGCTTAATCGCGCCGACCTCGGACGAATCGATAATTGCTGCGTACGGCACATCTGGCAACAAATGACGTTGCAGCATGAGTTTGATCATCCCAGGCATAATGTTACTCATCAGCCCGACGTTATAGTGCTCTGAGGCCCAAGTTAACAGTTCGTGCATTTCAGGAATTGGGTCGATTTCATCTAAATAATGGCCACCCCAGTCGACAGATTTGGCGCCCAGGCTTTGCGCCAGCGCAGCATTGAACTCATCCATGGTGATTTCGCCGCGGCACACCGCGTCGTTGTAGTGCCAAAAGGCCGTTTCGATTTTGTCTGGGCTGGCGCCGGTTTCTTCGGCCACGCGCGTAAAAGCGCGGTGAAAGAATCGCACCAAACAGCCGTTAATATCAAAGTACACGAACTTCACGCCGTTCTTGGAGGTTTTCTTTGGCGCCGCCGTTACTGCAACAGGGGCGCTGCGGCCCATAAGTTCGTCGAGTGACGTCCCGAGCACATCGGCAATCGCCGCAATCGTAAACACCGATGGTGTTTTAATGGCGCCGCGCTCAATTTTGGCCAGCGTCGAATAACTGAGGCCAGATTTCTGGCATAATTCCTGCTGCGTTAAACCAGCGTTTTTACGCGCAGCCTGCAATTGTTTTCCAAGATCCACCTCGTCCATTGGCGTTATCATACCAATTTAGCGCACAAAAGGGAAGATAAGTAGTACTAAACGGCTATATCAAAAACGACGAACCTGGAGAGGAGAGACGTCATCCTGAATTTATTTCAGGATGACGAGGAAGTGCAAAAACT
>CAYQXB010000056.1:0-4323 GCA_964421475.1 uncultured Candidatus Saccharibacteria bacterium | reverse complement strand
GAATCAGCATAAAAATAAAGATGCCCGCGCCGCTTAAACCGGCCGCGATGAACGCGGATTTCTGATTACCGCCCGTGCGACTGTAAAACTTGGAATAAATCCAGGTCCCAGCGCCCAGCGCGACCATAAATGCAATAAGTGTTTGTGACATATCGTTATTTTACTCTTTTTCGGGCGTAATGCGCAGTTTTTCGGCTAATTTGGCGAGCGCCGCGTGATCCGGTTCGTCACGCATATCAGGGAGATTGCGAAATTCTTGTACCGTATTAAAAGGGATGAGGTGTACATGCGCGTGCGGCACATCAACGCCCACAATTTGCGTTCCCACATATCGCACTGATAGTTTTTCGCGCAGATTCAGGGCGATTTTTTGCGCTGCCGCCATCACCGCTTGGTAATCTTCCGTCGATAAATCCCAAATAAACTCAACTTCTTGCTTGGGAATCACCAGTGTATGACCAGGCTGCACCGGATGAATATCCAAAAAAGCATAGACCAGGTCGTCCTCGTAAATCTTGTGCGACGGAATGTCGCCCCGAATGATCTTAGTAAAAATCGACTCGCTCATACCTCTCATAATAACAAACAAGTTTTGCATTTATGTTGGACAGTAGTTGATAACCGCTTAATTGACTTAAGCGCAATAATATGCTAGTATGTTGCTAGTTCAAGTAAAACAAAAACAACGAAAGAAACCTAACCGTGTCGCAAGAACTCGTTCCGCACACCAATAATCACGCCGAAGGCATCGCGCAGTTTCTTGACGCCAACGAGCAGCTTCAAGATCCAGTGCAGCGCCGGGATTATTTTGAGCACTTGGACGAAAACGACTTTCTTGACCTCACTCAGCAAGTGGCGGGTTTGGTGCGAACCGGCAACGCCGAAAATCAACATTTTGACGGCAAAAAAGTCGGGCTCCTATTTCACGAAGTGCCCGATCAACGCGAAAAAGAACGGCTGCTGCGCGACACGTGGACAGTTGCCAAAGAATTTTTAAGCGACCCGACCATACCCGACGAAGATGCGCTGGACTACGCCGCACTGACTGTGGCGGGGGGGGTGCTCTACGCACACCCGTTTGCTGACGGCAATGGACGCACCAGCCGAACGCTTTCATACATGATTGCCCGCGGCAATGGCGACAAGCAAGAACTCCACGATATACTGGCTGAAACCGATGGCGGCAAGAACTGGTCAGTTGCACCAATGCGCCTGGTGGCAAGTGGCCAATCAGTTTTTGAAGGCAAACAGCCCAAACAAATCGAGTGGGAATGGGCATTTGCTGGCGAGGCCGACGACGCACTTGGCGGCGCGATTGCCAACAGTGTATATAGTGACGCGATTATCAGAAAATTTATTGAAAAACACGGTGATGTCGTCGAAAAACAGATCGGTGAAAGCACATCGGCGAACGAAGACGGCGCATCTGTTTTAGACGGCCAGGCGTTCATTGCCAACCTCGTCAACGACCCGGAAGCCGGCATGACAAATGCTCGCGAACTGCTAAAAATCCGCCGCGAAGTCCGAGCTGATTATGTGCACCGTTTCTTAAAAGCAATGCAGACAAAGCAGCCGATCGAACCGCATCGTTCTATGAAGTCAGTTTCAGGCGAGGCGCCAGAGCGCATTAAAGAAAATGAGTTCCTAAGCGGTGTCTGGCGAACAGTAAGCGCAGAAATCGGCAAGCGGGCAATTGACGGGCTTTTGACACCCGCCGACCAGCAGCTTATACAACACCGAGCATATTCACAGATACGCCACAGCCAAGATCAAACCCAAGACGTTGCGGCCTAATTCGAAACGTGTATTACTGCTCCCGGGGTCATTGATTGACTCACGCCTCTGGCGGAGAGAGGGAAGAGGGATTCGGTCACCTTTGGCGACCCCGAAGCTTCACGATTGCAAGCACAGCTTGCATCGGAAGACTTCCTTGCAAACTGCCACTGGCAGTTTTCACCCTATCGGGTTCGAATGCACAGCACTTCACCAAGAAAAACACCGGTCAGAAGACCGGCGCTTTTCTTGGCGGAGAGAGAGGGATGGCGCACGTGAATCGGTGCGCCGAGAATTTTCTCGGGCAACCTACTCACGACCGAACCCGGCTCGAATCCCTTTCTCCAAAAGAGAAACAGCCAGATCAAAAGATCTGACTGTCTCTCTCCTGGCGGAGAGAGAGGGATTCGAACCCTCGGAACCGTTGCCGGCTCACTTGTTTTCGAGACAAGCCAGTTCAACCACTCCTGCACCTCTCCACGCTCGTATAAGTGTATTACAACTTAAAAATAAACAAACCCCTCATGCTTGCGACCAGTGTTACTTTCCCGTAATCTTTTACTCATGAATATACATTCCTTTGAAGGTGGCGTTACAGTAGTAGAGGGCGATCAGCGAGGAGATGAAGGCAAAGGCCGATTCGTCGACATGCTCGCTGCGGAGCACGATGTTGTCGCACGTTTTAATGGCGGCCCGAACGCAGGTCACACGGTTATTCTCGAAGACGGAACCGAGCTCAACTTACACGGTATTCCCTCAGGTGTTGCCAACCCAAATGCAGTTAATGTTATTGGCAACGGCGCTTTAATCGACCCCTTGAAATTACCTGGCGAAGTAGAAAAATTAACTGATTACGGCATTGATCTTACTCCTGACAACTTCAAAATCAGTTCAGCTGCACATTTAATTTTGCCCCACCACATTCATGCGGATGAAATTCGCGAAGCTGGTTTGGGTGCGCAAGGCAGTACCAAATCTGGAATTGCTCAAGTGGCGGCCGGGAAATCACTCCGCGAAGGACTGCGAGCCGAAATTATTAACAATGATCTATCTGGTCTCTATGATGCCGTTGTGGCTGGTCTTACAGCTCAAGAAGGAGCGCGCGATATTGCTGGATTGGAAGCGATCGATCCCCATGAAATCGCACGGGAATATGTCGAGAACGCGCGCGGTCTGGGCGACTATATAACTGACACTGTCCTTTTCCTTAATAATAGTTTGCGCGCAGGAAAGAGAATTCTTGCCGAAGGTGCGCAGGCATTCTGGCTCGATCTTGATCACGGCATGTACCCTTTCACCAGCTCTTCGAGCCCGACATCTGGTGGTGCAGCAGTTGGATTAGGGCTTCCGCCACAAGCCATCGATCATGTTGTTGGCGTATCAAAAGTTGTTCAATCCCACGTCGGTGGTGGGCCGTTTGTTACCGAGATCAAGGACGAACGCTTACTCGGGCAGCTCCATGGCGATCTTCATGCGCGCGATGCCGAAACCGGGACGACAACTGGCCGCACTCGAAAACTTGGCTACTACGACATACCGTCGGTTCGGCGCTCGCATTTGGTAAACGGCACCGATGAAATGGCAATAACAAAGCTTGATTGGGTTCCGCGCTTTGGCGACGACCTAAAAGTCTGTGTTGCATACGAGCGAAAGGGCAGACGAATTAGTGTTGCCCCGGACGCTGCTTACAAACTCGAGCAATCTGAGCCAATCTACGAAGCACTCCCGAACTGGGATGAAGATATCCAGGGTGTCCGTGAATTCCGACATCTGCCAATGGCGGCACGTGGACTGGTAGAGTTTATTGAAGAACAAGCCGGTGTGCGCGTTAGCATGATTGGTGTTGGTCCTCAGCGCGACCAAGTAATTGTTCGTTAATTTTAGCGAAGTTTGCGGAAACCCTTTTTTACATTTGGGCGGGTAAGATACACTGCTACGCCAGCGTGCAATAACGCGGTGAATCCCCAGTAAATGTACAGGTTGGTCATGCGTTTTTGGAGCAGCAACACTTGCCGGTTAGTGTCAATGACCACTGTTTCAAGTTCTTGGAGTTTTGCTTCTTGCGCCGTGGAAAGCGGCTGCTGGCGCACCTCGACAATGGCTTCGTTGGCCCGTTGCTTCGATGCTTCGAGCGTATTTATTGATCGGTAGGCAGCAGCCCCCGACAGCCCTGTCAGAATAATAATCGCGGCAGAAGCGTAGATAATAATTTTGCGCGCAATTTCCAGACGCAGCAGTAAGCCGATCACCAGTAAAATATCAATCAATCCGACAATAACACTCATAAAACTCGACCAGCCGCTACTTTGCGTACTGGCGACAAAAAACGAATACAAACTCGCGAACAGCATCAGTCCACCGATGATCATAATCGGTTTTGGGATCGCACCAGGTGCAAACGGACCGCGCGGAATGTGATGATTGTACGAATAAATCGTGTTGTTTCCAGAGGTCGCTGTCGAAGATTGCGGCGCTTGCTGTACTTTGCCCGAACGCTGTTTTGAGATTTGCTTGACCATAACCACAATCATACCACGCTCGTTTTGCCCT
>CAYQXB010000055.1:0-5239 GCA_964421475.1 uncultured Candidatus Saccharibacteria bacterium | reverse complement strand
GTGCATGTAATTTGAATATATTGTGTGTTGTAAAAGTACGGATAGAGCAGCCTGCTTATTATTCTCTATCGGCTTCGCCTTGGCAACTGAGCTACCAGGGCGTGCATGTAATTTGAATATATTGTGTGTTGTAAAAGTACGGATAGAGCAGCCTGCCTATCTTTTTCTCTTCCGGCTTCGCCTTGGCAACTGAGCTACCAGAACATAGCAACTACGGACGGAGCTTATTATACCTTATATATTGCAAAAATAACTCTTCTCGCGCATACTAAAAGCAAATTAAGCGGAAGCAATTTGATTATGCAAAATGACGAAGACAGCGCAACACCAACCGGACCACAAGGTCCATACAAACCAATTGTGCCAGCAGGTGACAACATGGAGGCTCCTATTTCGGAGGGTGCCTCTGATGAACCAGACGACTCACTATTGCAATCTGCATCAAACGGCGTCGGCGAAGAAGTGGGCGTTCCGCCACCAGCCGAATTCAAACCAAAAAAGAAAAAAGGCAAAAAGGTTCTACTCTTCCTTATTGTACTGCTGCTAATCGGCGCAAGCGCAGCCGCGTATTACTACTTAGTTTACAAAAAACCTGCCCCGGCACCAGCGACAGAAACACCAACAGAAACCCCAGCCGCCAATACCTTTACACCTGAAAACGTTGCCTACGCCTTCCGCGAAAAAACGTCTGAGCCATATATGACGTACGTGCGTCCAGTAGCTGGCGGCGACCGAGTCGAAACTGGCAAGCTTAGCAAAGACTACTACCCAAACACTGACGTTTACGGTCAGAATGTTGTGATTTTATCTGGCAATAAGCTGCAAGTCAGTACCGACGGCGGCAAAACCTACACCCAAATTTTGGAGACCGAAGCCGGGCAAGAAATAACCAGCGCCGCGTTCAACACGGATGGCACCAAACTGGGCATTGCAATTCTTGACACCGAAAAATCACAAAATACCGTTTCGAGCATGGAGCTCGATGGTCAGGATATGGCAACAATATTCACCAGCAAAGATCATCAAGGCATACACTTAATGGGTTGGAACGATCAAAGCGTTGTTTTTGACACATTTATTCCGAATAGTGACGGATCTGCACCGACTCCCTATCACTATTCGATTGAATCCAAGAAATCCACCAAACTTATTAAGTCTACCGACGGCACTCAAACAATACATGCAGCAGTGTCGGATGACCTAACCAAGTTGGTGTACTCAGCAGGTCAAGTAGCTACGGCTGCCGACGATCCGTTTGCGCTCCCGCTTGCGCCGCACACGATTTCGATAGTTGATGTCGCGACGGGCGAATCGAAAGAAGTCGCCAAAGTTGGCAAGGCAGACGAAAAAGCCCCTAATGGCACGCCGTTGCAGCGCGACACGCTTGTTGGCTTTGCGGTCAACTCGACGACTCCGTATTACACTGACGCAGGAAAACTATTCACTGTTAGCGGCGATGAGTCGACGCTACTGTACGAAACCAAAAAAACGCTCGTCGATGTTTTGTTTGCCAGCGACGACACTATTATTGCGTCGTCAGGCACCTCTGGCAATTTCGCATTGACAAACTTCAACACTGAATCAAAAACAACCACAAACATTCTAGAAGGCGATACCGAGACCATACTCTTCGGCGTAACTACAAAATAAATCGAACGCACACCATAGTACTGGTATGCTAGTACTATGAATAATCTACGTCATGAAGCTGAACTTTTACGGCAGCAAGGATTTTCTTACGCTCTAATTAACCAAAAACTTGGAATATCCAAAAGTACAATGAGCTATTGGTTCAAGGATAAGCCGTTCACTCCAAACAAGCAAGTTTTAGAACGAATAAAAAATGGACCCGAAAACATTGGGCTTAAACGTCATAATGAGCGAGTTCAAAAAGTTCAACAGTTAAAAATTCAAGGCATACAAGAACTTGGCAAATTATCCAAAAGAGATTTGTGGTTACTGGGTCTCGGCATTTATATTGGCGAAGGCGCAAAGACAATCGAAAGTGTCCGGATTGCCAATTCTGACCCCGCTGTTATTGTTATTGCGATTAGGTGGCTTAAGGAAATTTGTAATGTCACTAACGATAATATCGTAATATCGATCCACGCGTATCCTGATACCGACCTATCCAAAGCCATCGAATTTTGGCAAACGACAACAGGACTGTCGCGAGCAAACTTTCGTAAAACACGGATTGACACAAGGAAAAATAAGACAGTAAAAAGGCGAGGGAAGCTACCGCACGGAACAGCACACCTGCGAGTTAAAGGTAATGGCGATCCTTCGAGAGGCGTCGCGTTGCATAGAAGAATAAATGGGTGGATCACTGGGGCGCTAAATCAGGTATAATAACATTTGCATACAAAAATTCTGCGAGTGTCGTACAACGGCTAGTACGCTTGCCTTCCAAGTAAGAGACGCAGGTTCGACTCCTGTCACTCGCACCATTATTTTTATTCGAGGAGGGGCTCACCCCTCCAGACAATATTTGAAGTGAATTCAAAGTATTGCCTTCCGATTTTGGCACACTAGTGCTGCATAGTTTATTTTTGGCATAGTTTAATGTTGATCGAGAACAGCTTGGATTTCGGGGGCGTCGAATTCAATTTTTTGACCCGGCTGCGTGTTGCCTTGAAGCATTTTTTGAGCCACTAGGTTTTCGACGGCGCGCTGGACAACACGCTTTAATGGACGCGCACCAAGTCGTGGATCGTAGCCGGATTTTACCAATACTTCTTTCGCAGCTTGCGTGAGGCTAACCGAAACTTTTTGCGCACCGAGTCGTTTGTTTAAACTATTGATTAGTAAATCTACGACCTGCATCAATTCCTCTAGAGTGAGCGGCCTAAATAATACGATCTCGTCAAAACGGTTCATAAATTCCGGACGGAAAACTTGCGTATCTATCAGTTCGTTGACAAATGCATTTTCGAATTGTTCCAGCTGTTCGCCCTTTTGGATATGCTCACGGATTTTATCCGCACCAGCGTTACTGGTCGTGATAATAATGGCATCCTTAAAACTAACTGGTTTGTTTTCGGCGTCGCGCAGCGTTCCTTCGTCCAGCATTTGTAGCAGTAAGTTTAAAACATTCGGATGTGCCTTTTCGATTTCGTCGAGCAACACAACGCTAAACGGTTGTTTCGAAATCTGTGCGCACAAACTGTACGGATCGGTCGCGCCCGATGCCAACAAGCGAGTTGTATCGGTTGCTTGCGAGTATTCGTTCAGGTCAATGCGCACCATATGGTCTTCGCCGCCAAAATAAACGGCGGCCAAAGATTTTGAAAGTTCAGTTTTACCCACACCAGTTGGGCCGAGGAACAAAAATGTACCAATCGGTTTGTTCTCGTTACGCACACCCGCTCGTGCCCGGCGCAGTGCGTCACTCACCAACTTAACAGCACGACTTTGATTGATCATACGCTGATGAATTCGCTGCTCAAGATTTAAGAGCACGTCGCGTTCTTCGAACGTGTCGGCCGTTTGGACTTTGACATCAAACGATTTTTCAACCGCTTGTTTGACTGAGCGTGCCGTCACAAAATGTTTTTGCTCCGGGAATCCCGCTGCCGCTTCGAGCAACTTAATCGCCTTGCCTGGGAATGCTGTTTCATGAATAAATCGATCCGATAATTTATACGCTTCTTTGAGCGCTTGATGCATATAGATCACGTTGTGCTGAGCCTCGAGTAGCAGCACCTGATCTTCAACAACCTGCATCGTGTCGTGCATATCGAGCGGTTTCACAATAACCCGGTTCATCATTTGCGCTAAACCCGGATTAGATTGACTGAGTCGTAGCCATTCCTGATTGCTCATCGACAAAACAACGCGCAGTGCGCCGCCTTCAATCACTGGCAAAAGTAGGTTTGATAAATCAACTGCACCGGTCCCGTCTTTCAAGAACAGTTGCGCCTCGTCAAAAAACAGGATGATATTTTTTGCTGCAATTGCTTCGTTAATTAAATGAATTAACAGTTCTTCGAGTTCGCCACGGCCCTTGGCGTTGGCGATCAAATTTGCCGCATCCAGCGAAATAACTTGGTGGTACTTCAGTTCTGGCGCAGTTGCGTGCGCTTCTTCGAGTAATTTTTGCGCCAGCGAATAGACAATCGTCGTTTTACCCACGCCATTTTCACCAACAAGTACCGCGTTTCGTTTGCCAGGACGGCTCAGCAGATGAATCATTTGGGCAATGACTTCTTCATGCGGCGCAACCGGCCGGCGCAGCAAGCCGCCCTGCTCGATATTTTCGGTGAGGTTCAGCCCCACTCTATTAAGCAGCGGCGCCCAGCCAAAACTAAGGTCACGACCAATCCCGCCAAAACTACGCCGACGTTGGTGATGATCAATAACGTATTTCATGTGCGTAAACCAACCGGCGCCCGCCAGAATGTCTTCGCCGTCTACTTGCATTGGGGCCAGAAAGGTATCGTGATTTGGAATAACAGAAATAAGCGACGCCATGACGAACACGCCGCTGACTTCACTGGCGCCATTTTTTTGTGCAAGCAAAATTGAGCCGCGCCACACACTGCCCAGGTCATTAGCTTGATCGCTCGACATATCGATAACAAACTGTGGCCCAATCGCAAATCGATTCATATAGAATCGTCCGCCCTGTTGTTTGGTAAGGATCGCCGCCAAACTTTTTGGGGTTAGTTTTGGGTTAAGTTCAGCAAGCAGCTGGCGTTCCAACACTGCGGAGATATCTTGCAGCGAATCAATCTGAGCGGTCGGCTTTAATTCTTTAAGTTCGCCGTGATACCAAATAATGATCGCACACCCCAATCCAATTGGAATCAGCAAAAAATGTGCCGCTGCGGTAGATTCCACAAAGAATAACCACGTCCAGAGCACGATCGACAACGCTACTAATGCGCCAATCATGAATCTCAGCGACGCATGATCAAATGCTTTGGCAATGCGTGCTTTCTGCGCCCGCTGGCTACTTAGATCGCAACGAAGCCCGCTGTTCTCATTGTTCATACTCCCAACCCTCCAAGCGCGCTAACGACACCGACAATCGGTAACAGCGGGATTAGTGGCCAAGCGAGCAATCCAATAATCGCTGCAATAAATACAACGATAAGCATAGTGCCTGCCACGAAAAGTAACAAGATTCTTACAATAAAACCAATGACCCGGGAGATTGTCTTGTCGATCATGCCCCGGAATTTATCACCGATACTACCGCGCGTTCGCCCGACAAAGGTCTGCCGATAAGGTGCAA
>CAYQXB010000054.1:2212-5386 GCA_964421475.1 uncultured Candidatus Saccharibacteria bacterium | reverse complement strand
CTGTAAATCTGCTGGCTTATGCCTTCGTAGGTTCGAATCCTACACCCTGCACCAAACTAAGAATCCAGACCTTGCGTCTGGGTTTTAGTTTGGCTGAGTTGTTGATTTGAGAACCGTCCGGCGAAGCCGAGGTTCGGTCGACAAAGCCACGCGCAGAAGTTTACTTCGAGCATGGCTGCAGTCGTGCGATTATCCTACACCCTCATCAAGGAGGGGCTCACCCCTCCAAGTAGAATTTGAAGTGAATTCAAATTTCTACTTTCCTCCCCCTAAAGCTCGGTTGAAGCCTCGTCTTCGTATCTACGATGGCTGCAGTCGTGCGACTACCCTACTCCATGTTAAAATATGGAGTATAAATCAGGAGCAAAAATGTACGCAAAAAACAACCCGCACCTATCAATCCTCGAATCAATGTATGAACTAGTCAAAAAGCACAAAAATGATCAAGAAACAGAGAAGCTTTTAGCTGATGTTCTCTGGGCGTTAGAGTTTGACCTTGAGTTGGACGCATACGCGTATCATCATTTGGCTGAACTCTCCGGAGGTATCGGTAACGACAAAGCCGAGGGTAATGATAAGTACATAGAAAGCATTGAACAAAAGATTCAAGAGTTGAAGTCAAAGTAGCATATCCTGCTAAAGCTTGCAAACCCCGAGCAATAATACCCTAACTGTGCTATACTGAGATCACGCAAGAGCTTACTTAGAACTCTCCGGAACAATTCATCCTTTATTGGTTTAATAAAACGGTCAGCAATACGAACGCTTGAGTATTATTAACCAACAAGAAGGATTTTTTATGTCAATGAAACTATACGTCGGCGGTCTCGCCTATAGCGTTAAGGAAGATGAGCTCAAAGCGCTCTTCGCTGAACTGGGCGAAGTAACATCTGTCGCAATCATTATGGATCGCGACAGCGGTCAATCAAAAGGCTTTGGTTTTGTCGAAATGGCCGAACTAAAAGATGGTCAAAAAGCTATTTCTGAGCTTAACGGCAAAGAAGTCAGCGGTCGCAAGATTGTTGTCAACCAAGCTCGTCCGCAAGAAGATCGCGGTTCCGGCGGCAGTTTCCGACGCGGTTAAAACTCGCCAACTAAAACTATAAAACAGGGTCTTCGGACTCTGTTTTCGAGGCAAATTACTATGAAAAAAATTCAAAAACACATTGAAATTGTGCGATCGAACAAACCTGCCCTTAGTTCAATGAACGAGGTTTCTTGTAGCGCCATACACAAAATTTTATCCAAAAAATACTCAAAAGTGGGTGTTTCTATGGTTGATACTCTAGAGGATCTCGAGCAGCTGGCACGCAAGAAGCCGGATGTTTGTTTTATTGGTCTAAAATTTATTTATCACGATGAACAGAAACTATGGATTTCAACATTCCTGAGCGAACATGGCATTGCACACACTGGCTCTCCACGACAGGCAATCGAGGCCGAACAGAATAAACCGCAGGCCAAACAAATCCTCCTTAACGCCGGTTTGCCGACAGCAGCTTACGAGCTTGTTCCTCAGGGCGGTCAATTGCAAAACCATGAGCTTCGTTATCCATTATTTGTTAAGCCAGCAAGTCTTGGGGCCGGTAATGGCGTCGACGAACAGTCAATTGTTTATGATCAAGCGCAACTTCAAGCTAAACTAAATAGCTTGTCTGAAAAATACGGAGTGGATTCACTCGTTGAAGAATACTTGCCAGGACGGGAATTCAGCGTTGCCGTGCTTAAAGATCACGAATCAGGAAACCTTGTCGCAATGCCGATTGAAATGAAACCAAGTGCGGATGCAAATGGTAATTTCATGCTCAGCAAGGCCCTCAAGTCTGGCGCACTGGAAACACCGGTTATAGCTGTACCAGAGAGTGATTTGCGGCAACAACTTATACGTTTGGCTCTTGATGCTTTTGCCCTGCTTAATGCTCGCGATTACGGCCGGATAGATATCAGGTTGGACGCTGCGGGAACGCCTCACTTCCTGGAGGCTAATCTCATTCCCGGTTTAATAGATGGCAGTGGTAATTTCCCCAAGGCCTGCAAGATAAATCAAGACCTTGATCACCAAGATATGATTCTTCAAATAGTTCAGCTAGCAATGGCTCGCAATTTGCGCTTTAATCTGTTAAAATTTGCAGGTTATGCGCAACCGCGTGCCGTTGTAGCTCAGTGGTAGAGCACTTCCATGGTAAGGAAGGGGTCTCGGGTTCAAGTCCCGACAACGGCTCCACGTCAGAGCAAACGTTCAATCTCACATGGTTTTTGGCAATCAAGTGGCCAAAAACCATGTGAGATCTTCGTTTCTCTTCCTTTCCCCACGAGGCAGGCCTCGCGGGGGCCTCGAATTTCCGTAACTCCCTAATTCCTGCAAACAAGTGGCAGAAATTTGGCTGTGATCTTGCGTTATTCTTCCTTGCCCCACAAAACAGGTTTTGCAGGGACCCCCATAAAATACTTGAAAGAAGGGGCTACATCTGTTAGTATCATTTGGATATGTCAAAGAAATCGAGCAAACGAAAAGTTTTAGGAATGGTGTCTGAAGAATCAGGTCACCGCGTCTATTACACGCGAAAAAATACGATGAATACGCCTGAGAAACTTAGTTTGCGAAAATACGACCCCGTGCTACGAAAGCACGTTATCTTTACGGAAACCAAGAAAAGCTTGGGCCGCAACGAAGTAAAACCTAAAAAATAACCCGCGGTTCTTGGCGAGTTAACCACAACCAGTTATAAATAAAACAACGTTATTCTAACAGGGTGAAACTTGACTCTCATTTTGTGTGTGGTAGGGTGGTCTTTGTGTGTTTTTTCATGTGAGGTGGAAATACATGCAACACTCATACCTATCCAAATCAACTATGTGAGTTGTTACCAAAGTTTATGATTTGAGGGTATTTGCAAGTAGGAGTATAAGGAGGAAATATGCGACGAATCGCGTTAATAGCGGTGGTGGTTTTTAGTGTGCTTATTTTTACAGGCACCGAGCAACCAGTGCACGTTGCCGCTCAAGAAGCGGGAACAAATCAGTCTGCCCAAACAGAGGGTCAGACAGAAACGAAGAAAGAAGTAAAAAAAGTAACCGTGAAAAATGGTGACAGCTTGAGCAAAATTGCCAAGCGCCATAATTCAACATACAAGCGAATCTACTACTTCAACAAACAGGTCAAAGATCCGGATG
>CAYQXB010000054.1:0-2202 GCA_964421475.1 uncultured Candidatus Saccharibacteria bacterium | reverse complement strand
TGATTTATCCCGGTCAAAAGTTAAAGATTCCAAGTAAGAATCAAAAACTAAAGAAACGCCCACTTGGCGTTACTGTGAGTAAACCTGCGCCACAAACCAGTAACACTTCATCAAGTGTTAGTAGCTATCAAGCTCAAATTCCAACTCCAGAACCAACACCAACAGCCCAAGTAGCCGGCAACAGTGTGAATGGTGGAGTTTGGGATAAGCTCGCTGCCTGTGAATCTGGCGGCAACTGGCAGATAAATACCGGAAACGGTTATTACGGCGGGTTGCAATTTAGTCTTTCAAGTTGGCGTGGAGTTGGCGGAAAAGGATATCCGCACCAAGCCAGCAAGTCTGAGCAGATCAGGCGAGCTACTATGCTAAAAGGTAGTGGCGGCTGGGGTCACTGGCCAGCCTGCAGCGCCAAACTCGGCTTACGATAATATAAACTAAGTAATTCCTCATAAAAGAGTCGGCAATGAACCGGCTCTTTTTATTTGCCAGCAATTATTCCGAACAAGCACAACCTTTATGCAATAATCTTGACTTGGTGCAAATATAGTTCTAGAATTTTAGATTACAAAGTGGGCGACAACTAAATAATACATACCTGTATAAGGTAAGAGGGAGAAAATATGTATAAAAAACTAATCGTACCAGTGTTTGTAGCATTTGTGGCTACTGTTGGGCTCACTGGCGGCACAGCAGCAGCGGTGGACATGTCGGTAGCGGAATTTGACCAAAACAATAACAAGGCGGTCGTAGAGATTACTTGCGACAGCACTACCCTGGGTATTAGCCAGAACATGCCGCGAGCCGATTGGCTCCGTTCGTTCTATGTTGGTGGCGTAAACCTTCCGGCTGATGGCAGTGTTGCTGACCTGAGTGATCCAAACTTAGTTGATCTTCTTCCAGGTGTTGTTCATGAACGAACGGTAGATTCCGAGAATGTTATGGTGCATTACTTCTCAGGGAATCGCGACAACATGGCTCCACCAACCTGGCAAGCAAACCAAGGATGGGTGCCAGTAGAGACAACTGTTGTTAACATGGTCGAAGACTGCCCAGTCCCAGCAGAAGGAACAACTCCAACTACGACTCAAACAGCAGCAACCAAACAAGTAGAGAAAGTACCGGCTGAAGGTGTAAACGCTGGCGCTGGCACAATCGCCACGTCGCTGGTAGCGCTTGGCGGATCACTTGCAGGTTTGGGTTACGGAGTTGTGCGATTGCGCAAAAACTAGTCACTCGATTTATTCTTTGACTAACCCGAAACAAAACAGCATGGCTAAACGAGCAATACAGCCAAACAAGACCAAACGACAGCAGCCGGCCAAAAAGCGGTTGCTGTCTTTGTCTGTCAAAAAAACTTCTCGCCGCCAGAAGTTCATCATTAATGTGCGGCCGACACGCGCCACGAGTTTTGCATTGACGGTCGAACTGATTAGGTCTCAGCCAAAAACCACATCCAAACCTACCAAAGCAAAAATTCGGCGTAAGACCAAACACGGCATGTTGTCCAAGTGGAGGACAGCACGAGCGCCGATACTGATACATCGTGAAACACTGATATCGGCGGCAATAATTGTGTCTTGCCTCGTTGGCGTTATATATTTTGGTCTGCAGACTTTTGTATCAGCCCAACCTAAAACTGTCGTGGCATCTGTTGAACCCGAAGAGAATCCGCCAAGTACTCCTGCAATAAGGAATTATCTTCCTCGCTCCGAAGCAGTTCGCTTGCAAATACCATCAATCGGGCTTGATACAAGAATTGAAAGCATCGGTCAGAACGCAGATGGTAGCTTAGAAGTGCCCTCCAACTACCGCGTTGCAGGTTGGTACCGTTTTGGGCCGACACCCGGAGAAATTGGGCCAGCTATTATTGCCGGACATGTCGATAACATTCGGGGGCAGGGAGTGTTTTTCAACCTGCGACAACTCCAAGTTGGACGAAAAATTCTTGTACAGCGCGCAGACGGCACGACGGCTCAGTTTGCGGTGCACAAAGTAGAAAACTTCGCACAAGATAATTTTCCAACTAAAAAAGTTTACGGAAACGTTAATCGAGCAGAACTACGACTAATCACATGCGGCGGCACATTCAACCCCTTCAAACAAAAGTACACTCACAATACCGTTGTTTTCGCTTCACTCATCATGTGAAGCCAGACGCTCAAAGCAAACATGAAAAAAAACGACCCCTGTTGTGAAGTCGTT
>CAYQXB010000053.1:4392-5431 GCA_964421475.1 uncultured Candidatus Saccharibacteria bacterium | reverse complement strand
GTTGACTTGGTGCGTCGCAAAACGGGCAAGGAAGCGCACATTTGGACAACTCCGCTCATTATTAATAAAGCCACCGGTGCTAAGTTTGGCAAGAGCGAGGACGGCGCGGTGTGGCTCGACCCGGAACTCACCAGCCCGTATAAGTTCTATCAGTTCTGGTTGAACGTTGACGATGAAGGAGCCGAGGATTACCTCAAGATCTACACTCAACTCTCCAAGGAGAAAATCGACGAAATCATTACCAAGTTCAAAGAAGACAAGGCTGGCCGTATCGCGCAGAAAACTTTAGCGAAAGAAGTCACCGAACTCGTCCACGGCAAAGAGCAGCTCGAGAAAGTCATGAAAGTAACCGATGTATTATTTGGCAAAGCTGAATTCCTCGATCTGACGGAATCTGAAAAAAACATGCTAGCCCACGAATTAACAGCTGTGGGCGCAACCGACAATATTGCACATACGCTGGTGCGAGCCGGACTGGCCAGCTCAAACTCCGAAGCGATTCGATTCTTGCACTCCGGTGCAATCTCGATCAATGGTCAAAAATATGACGAAACAACTTTCAAAGGATTTTTAAAAGGCAAAAATCTTGTAAAGCGCGGCAAAAATAGTTTTGCTATTGTCGAAGAATAGATTGAAGAAAAATAAAGGACTGCTATACTACGAGGCGATATGACACAAACAAAAAAACGCGCAGACCAGTATAACGACCCAAAACATAATTATTTGGATTATTGGCAAGGGCGCGATTACGAGCACGCCAGTGAAGAAATTGCCATTCGCCGATTGCTCAAAAAGCAGCATTTCAAAAACGCAGTTGATATTGGTGGCGGTTATGGCCGACTTTGTTTATTACTCGAAGAATATGCCGATAAAGTTACGCTAGCCGAACCAAGCCAACAACAACTCGATATCGCCAAAGATTTTTTGAAAGATCACCCAAAAGTTGATCGTAAGCTCGAACAAGCCGACGATTTAAGTTTTAAAGACGGTTCGATGGATTTGATTACGATGATTCGTGTGATGCATCATTTGCCCGACC
>CAYQXB010000053.1:0-4382 GCA_964421475.1 uncultured Candidatus Saccharibacteria bacterium | reverse complement strand
CCCGACCCAAAAACTGAATTCAAAGAATTATCACGAGTCTTATCCGACGACGGCACGCTGATTCTTGAGCTTGCCAACTACGCTCATGTTCGTAACCGCATCAAACATTTGATGAAGGGCGAAAAGTTGCCAGTTGATCCAGTGGATATCCGAAGTGCCAACAATAAAAATAACAAGAACGAAATCGCTTTTGTAAATCACAATCCCAAAACAATTATTAAGCAGCTCGCACATGCTGGCCTCAAAGTCGAAAAAGTGTTGAGCGTCTCAAACCTGCGTTCGCCAACGCTCAAAAAAGTCATGCCGGCGAGCGCCATGCTTTCCGTGGAGCGATTCTTGCAGCCAACCTTGGCGAAAACCTACTTTGGCCCGAGTGTCTTCTTCCTCATCAAAAAAGCCAAATGATAGCAATCCTTATGCTTGCAAGTTGCGAGCGGTCGGTTAATAATCTACATCTATGAAAAAATATCCGATGAATATTCTCGAAACCAGTGCTGAGCGCATCGTTCATTTTGCGGGACCAGAGGACTCAAGTTTTGCAGATTTTACAGAGGTAATACCTGATCTTTCTGACACGACCGCAAGAGCACAATTTCTGCGAAAATGCGACCGACAAGTAGAAGCTGCCTGCGGTAACGTTGCTTGCAATGAACTAGCCGGCTTCACGTATGATGGAGCTGGAAGTGAAGGTTTGGCGCTCGAAAAAAGTACTCTGCGAACTGTGACTGGTGTGTATGTATCTTGTGACGCGTTGGAGTGCCCACTGAATGAAGCGCCAGCCCAATCGAATCAACTACCTGTCCGCTCGCCGGGGATGGACACCCGATTTTTACCTGCAAGAATCCGCTAGACGCCGCTGCGACTGGTTATTAAGCCTCTGGGTATTTACTTCGACATCGAATGGCAGCAGTAACTTTTTATATTTTTTGTACCTAGCTTATACTAAAGCCTCATGAAGGCGACGGATTCAGTTGAATTTGTAAAAGGTGTCGGACCAGAGATGGCGCGCAAGCTTGCTGTACTTGGCATCAAAACCATTGATGACCTGCTGCATTATTACCCACGTAAATATAATGATTTTTCAAACCTCACCACCATTGCCAAAACTCGGCCCGGCGAAGTAACCCTCAAAGGATATTTCAAACAAATCAAAGGTCGCTACATTCGCGGCGGATTGCATATTACCGAGGCAGTTTTAAGTGACGAAACATCAAGCGTGCGCGTGGTGTGGTTTAATCAACCCTACCGCGAAAAAAACACCAAGTTGAATGAACCGTATTTTGTATCGGGCGTGCTCGACCTGAAACGCGCTCGATTTGTCATTACAAATCCTTCGACCGAACTGGTTAGTGCTTTTCCGGTGAGTACCGCCAGAATCGTACCGGTCTACAAAGAAAATAAAGACATCAAATCCCGCGAAATCCGCAAAATTCTGCGCGAGGTTTTTACCAGTAAATTTGAGGTTGCATCAAATCTGCCAGCCCAAGTTGAAAAATCCGAAAAACTCATCGGCACCTATCAGGCGCTCAAACAAATTCATTTTCCGGATAATCAAAAAGATATTGAAGCTGCCAAACTGCGCCTGGGATTTGAAGAAATCTTTGAGCTGATTCTTGCCAACATGCTGCTCAAAGAAGAACTGGTGAAACTCAAAGCCTTGCCGGTAAAATTTGATCAAGAGTCAGCGAAAAAATTCGTAAAACACCTTAGTTTTGAATTGACTGCTTCGCAAAAACTGGCGGTCTGGGAAATTTACCAAGCCATTGAAAAACCACATCCGATGAATCGCTTGTTGGAAGGTGACGTTGGTTCGGGCAAAACCGTGGTGGCGGCGATGAGTGCGCTGATGTGTATCGTGAACAACTATCAAGTGGCGTTGATGGCACCGACTGAACTGCTGGCTCGCCAGCACGCCGAATCAATTCACTATTTATTAAAACCATTTGGTTTTGAAAAAGCCGTTTGTCTGCTGGTGGGCAGTATGAAACCAAAGCAAAAAACAGCGGCTCACAAAAAAATAAACGATGGCGAAGCCAAATTTATTATCGGCACGCATGCGCTGATTCAAGAAAAAGTCGACATGCAAAATCTGGCGCTGGCGATCATTGATGAGCAACACCGCTTTGGCGTCGATCAACGTAAAAAACTGCTTGGCAAAGCAGGCCACGCGCCGCACATGCTGAGTATGACGGCAACACCAATTCCACGAAGTTTAGCGCTCACTATTTACGGCGACCTGGACGTTTCGATTCTTAAAGAAAAACCAAAAAACCGAAAGCCAATTATGACAAAACTCATCACGCCCGGAAAACAACCAGCGTTGTTTGAAGAAATCGATGCGCTGCTTGCAAAGGGACAGCAGATGTTTGTCGTTTGCCCACTCATCGAAACTTCGGATTTTATGCCGGTTAAATCGGTTGGCGAAACGGCCGAGGAGTTGCAAAAAGTTTTTGGCAAACGAAAAGTTGCCACGCTGCACGGCAAAATGCCCTCGATCGAAAAACAACAGATTATGCAGAATTTTATTGACCGCAAAATTGATATTCTGGTTTCGACAACGGTCATCGAAGTCGGCGTTGATGTTCCGAACGCAACCGTGATGTTGATTCAATCACCAGAACGATTTGGCTTAGCGCAGATTCATCAGTTGCGCGGGCGCGTTGGACGCGGCAAGCAACAAGGGTATTGTTATTTGTTGCTGTCGGATTCGAATGCGCCATCGCGACGCCTGCGCGCCATCGAACAAAGTAACGACGGTTTTCGTTTAAGCGAACTCGATCTTGAAATCCGCGGTCCAGGCGCGATTTATGGTCATCGGCAACACGGCGAGCTTGATTTGCGACTGGTGTCTTTAACTGATACCAAACTCATCAAACGAGCTCGCGATGCTGCCGAGCGGTATGCCAAAACACCTCAGGATTTGATACAATATCCTCGGTTACTAAAACGCTTACAGCAATTACAAAAAATAAACCACCTCAATTAACAGATAAAACTAGAAAACAGGAAGTAGTAATGAGCGCATGAAACGACAGAGTCTTGAGACAAAACAACTATTTTCTGTTTCTTATTTTCTATTTTATCAAGCTGAAGGTCCGCTCCATGTATAGCGGAACAACGTTAACTCCGCTGTCTGGCCGCGTGTTGGGCGCGCACCAAAAGTTAGACCGTGTGGCGCGGAATCATCTCGAAAAAATCATTGCTGATAATTCAGTGTTTCCATCAAGCAATCAGATTTTGCACTTCGAAGGCCGCAACGGCCCCGATGCGATTAAACGCAAAAGTCCGGCCAAAGACGAGCCGTGGCATTATTACAGTCCGTTCGATGACAACGATTCAGATTTAATTGATTTAATTAGTGAGCATCACGCGCGGCTGGCGCAGGAATTAAAAAGTGGTAATCAGGAACACTCAGCGTTTGAAGCGGCGTGGTTAGCGCATGCTATTGTTGATGGTTGTACGCCGGCGCATCATTTTCCGTACGAAGCGACCATCGAAGAGTTATGGGGCGGCGCCAAAGAAGACCGCACCACGATTCGCAGCAAATGGTTTCCGCCGGCCGATACGGTGCGCGAACGGCTCGAAAAAAGTTGGAAAGTTTGGGGCCCAAAAGGTTTGATCAGCGCACACAGCTTGTTTGAACTTGGTATCGCCACTATGATTGCGCCGCTGACAATCAGCGAAGCACAGCCTACCGAACGCGAATTGAAACTGATACTGGAACTTGGCGTGGCCGAATGGTTCAAACGTACGGCGCGCGAAATCGCGGTGCTCGACATGTACAATCGTTACCAGCAAAAAGGTTGGACGACAAAACTGACATACGAAGTGCGCCACAAACTGGCACCGCTCATCGTGCAAGCAATTACGCTGGCGTGGTATAGCGCCCTCGTTGACGCAAAATTAGTTAAGCCGGAGTGATTACAAGTGAAACTGCGCATTATTAGCGGTGAGTTGGGCGGGCGAGTGTTTAATTCGCCGCACGGTCACGTGACGCACCCGATGAGTGAAAAAATCCGTGGCGCGCTGTTTAACATCTTGGGCGATATCGATGGTTTGACGCTGCTGGATGCATTTGCTGGCAGCGGTGCGGTGGCGTTCGAAGCGCTCAGTCGCGGCGCACGTCACGTGACGCTGATCGACGACGACAAAAATGCCATGCGAACCATCAAAGAAAACATTGAACTGCTCGGTGTGAGCGACAGAACAACGGTCATGCAGGCAAATATCAAAGGTTGGACCGCGAATAATTATCGCAAACAATTTGATATTGTAGTCTGCGATCCGCCGTATGATGCGGTGCTCGAATCGCTCATCCAAAAAATTGCCCGACATGTTGCACCTGGCGGATCGTTAGTGGTGTCATGGCCCACGCACGAACC
>CAYQXB010000052.1:1240-5472 GCA_964421475.1 uncultured Candidatus Saccharibacteria bacterium | reverse complement strand
ACCGTGTACGAAAACGTCGCGTTCGCACTTGAGATCGTTGGTGCCAGCAATAACGAAATTAAATACACCGTGCCAAAAGTACTGTCAATCGTCGGTTTGCAAGGGAAAGAAAAGAATTATCCGTGGGAACTTTCCGGCGGTGAACGACAGCGCGTTGCAATTGCACGGGCAATTGCGCGGCAGCCAAAAATACTCATCGCTGACGAACCAACCGGAAACCTCGACCCAAAACACGCGTGGGATGTTATAAAAGTGCTCGAAAAAATCAACAAATACGGCACAACCGTGCTGCTCACAACGCACAATCAAGATATCGTCAACAAACTAAAACGGCGAGTGATTACTATCGAAGACGGCAAGGTTGTCAGCGACCGAGCGGGCGGGAGCTACAACAGATGAATCCCGTTAGCACCACAATGAACAGAATGAAATCCCGCGATTATGAGCGGACTAAGAAGCCAAGTTACAGCAGACGCGACATGGAGGCTCTAACGGGATGAAACGAAAAATGATTTCATTTAGCCGAGTTATCAAAACCGGCATGCTCAATTTTATTCGTAACGCGTGGTTGGCAATTGCCGCTATCGCCGTTATGGTGATTACGCTGACGATTGTTTTGTTCTCAGTTATTGCCAGCGCAACGTTTAACAATACAATCCAAAATATAACTGACAAAATTGATATTTCCGTTTACTTGGAGGATGATCTTGACGAAGGTCAGCGCGACGACTTAATTGCCCGGATTCAGCAGATTGATAATGTCGCATCGGTAGAATATATTTCGAAAGAGCGGGCGCTGGAACGCTACAAAGAGCAAAACCGAGACAATATTGAGCTCTTGCAAGCAATCTCACAAACCAATAATCCACTGCCAGCGAGCCTGCAGATCAAACCAGAAAATCCCGAAAACTTCGATAGCATCAAAGCGTTTTTGGAACGACCAGAAATAAAAGAACTGCAATCAGAAGAAACGTCGTACTCCGGGGACCGTAAAGAGGCGATCGATAAAATCACCACCGCGACACAGTTCTTGCAACGAGCGGGAATTGTCGGAATTTTGGTTTTTGCGGTTATTTCGATGCTCATTATTTTTAACACCATCCGGATGGCTATTTTTAACCGCCGCGAAGAACTCAATATTATGCGTTTACTTGGCGCCAGTACTTGGTATATTCGCGGACCGTTTGTGGTTGAAACTATCTTTTACGGCATTATTTCGGCGATTGTGTCGGTTGCGTTGTGTAATATCTTGTTTACGATCCAAACTTCGGCCTTCGATGCTAATACGCTGGGCTTGCTGGATATTCGGTACGCCAGCGATTATTTTGCCGAACACTTCTGGAAGATACTTGCTATTGTGCTTGCGCTTGGTATACTCATTGGTGCCGTATCTTCAATAATTGCAACGCGGCGTTATCTCAAATTCAAATCGACCAAATAATAAAAAGTAGTAGTAATTATTGGTGACAATTATTACTAGCAACAGGGGTACATTTACTAACAGTTCAACAAGAGGAGGCATTGAAATGCTTCCCGGGGGTATGCTACACTACTAATGCTTATACATAGACGCCCAGGGCGCCAACAGCAACAAAAACTACAAAAGCTAATAAAAAGAACAACAAAAAGAATGAATGCCACTATGCAGTCAACAACGAAAAAAACATCACGCAATATTATTCGTTCATCAGGAGTCAGTGTTGCGACGCTGGTGTTTGCAGCAGGATTTTTGTTCGCACCAGTCGTGAATGCGGTTAACTTCGATGCGCAGATCAATACACTACGTTCGCAGAATGCTGAAACTCAAGAAAACGTCAGTGAACTTGAAGACGAAGCGACAAGCTTAAAAGACAAAATCAACCGCTTGCAAAAACGGATCAATTCTATCCAGGCGCAAATTAACCAAAATCAAGATAAAATTAGCGAGCTAAAAATCCAGATTGGCAAAGCCGAAAAAGAGTTAGAACGACAACGCAGCATGTTGGGCAAAAATATTCGCACCATGTACCTCGAGGGCGAGATCTCCACACTTGAGATGTTAGCCTCCAGCAAAGATCTGAGTGAATTCGTCGATAAAGAGCAGTACCGAACGGCGGTTCAGAATAAAATTAAAGTGACACTTGATAAGATCAATAAACTGCGCGAAGAATTGGACACCAAAAAAGAGACGGTTGAGCGCCGATTGGGTGAGCAGCAAAATCTTAATGCCGAGCTTAGTGCGAAACGCAACGAAAATCACGAATTATTGTCGCTCAACCAGGGTGAACAAGCGGCGCTTGACGCTAAAATTCGAAAAACCAATAAGCAGATTGAGGAGCTAAAACGATTGCAGGCCATTGAGAACATGCGTTTGTTTGGCGGCGGCACTGGCACGCTTGGCGGCGGCGGTTATCCGTGGGGTCATGCAAAATGTATTCACAACGGTACTGTTGACGGTCCGTGCCCGAATTATGACTGGGGTGTCAATGGTTCTGTATGGAACCCCGCAACCGGAGGTTACGGCTATCGAAACTGTACTGATTGGGTGTCATTCCGCGTACGAAGTACTGGCAGGTTTGTGCCGGGCGGACTCGGTAATGCCAAAACCTGGGATGATCGCGCTCCAAGCTATGGCTTTAAAGTAAGCAGCAAACCAAAAGCTGGTGCTGCGGCGGTCAGTAATGGTGGATTCTATGGACATGTGATGTATGTCGAGGCAGTGAACGACGATGGCACAATTGTGATTAGCGACTACAACCGAGCTGGAACTGGTAAGTATGCGACTTCGACTATTTCGCCAAGTGGTCTCCAATTCGTTTACTTCTAGTATAATCACCTTGTTTGCGGTTCATTTTGAATTTTTCTTTCCGGTTCGCGTTGCAGCGTACCAGTAAGTACGCTTTACTTGCGATCCTCAAGAGAAAATCCAAACTAAACTCGCAAAAAGGCAATTATTCGCAAAATGGTTATGGCTGGATTCGTGTATAATGGGTTCTACTATTCATTTGAAAAACATAGGGGACAGAGTTGAGTAAAGAACAAAGACAAGGAACCGTAGCTAAGCGCGGGGGGAAGAAAGTTTATCAAGTAGGTTTTGTAATTATGATTGGGCTGGGCTTTTTTGTGGTCGGCTGGCTGGGTGGTAGCGGACGCATTGCGTTGATGAAATCGGGGATCAGTTCGCAGAATGGTCAATTGCCGGCTGACCTAAACTATGCGGCGGTTGAACAACTTTATGATTCACTTCGCGAAAACTACGATGGTAAGCTTGATGAGCAAACGCTCCTTGACGGGCTTAAAGATGGTTTAACTGGTGCGGCAGACGATGCATACACCGAATACATGAATGTCGAAGAGGCAAAAGAGTTTAATTCGCAACTCAATGGTTCCTTTGATGGTATTGGTGCCGAACTCGACAAAAAAGACAACAATATAGTCATTGTTGCGCCAATTGAAGGTTTTCCGGCTGAACGAGAAGGTTTACAGTCTGGCGACATCATCGCTGAAATTGATGGTCAGCCGACAACAGGCATGACGGTTACGACTGCAGTTAAAAAGATTCGTGGTCCAGCTGGCAGTAATGTTAAGCTCACGATTATTCGTGACGGCCAGCCAAAGGAATTTGAGCTTACGCGCGAAAGTATTACGATCCCAAGTGTTGAACACAAAATGCTTACTGCAAAAAATGGGAGTGACATAGGGTACATTCGCATCAGCCGGTTCTCAGGTGACACGAGCGAACTTGCGCGCGCTGCGGCTGAAGACCTTAAGGCGCAAGGTGCCAAGGGAATTATTTTGGATCTTCGCGGAAATCCAGGGGGGCTAGTCGGCGTAGCAGTCGAAGTTTCAAGCTTATGGCTTGATAATGGGCAAACTGTTCTGGAGGAACGCCGTGGTGGTGAAACGATTAAGACCTACAAAGCAACCGGCGACCCGGTCTTAGCGGGCGTGCCAACAGTTGTACTTGTGAATGGCGGCAGTGCCAGCTCGAGTGAAATTGTCGCTGGTGCGCTATCCGACAATGATGCAGCGGTATTGATGGGCGAAAAAACTTTTGGCAAAGGCAGCGTGCAAGATATTGTACCGCTGACCGCCGGCGGAGTCCTCAAAGTAACGATTGCGCGGTGGTATACGCCAAGCGGGCACAACATCGACAAAGAAGGAATCTCGCCCAAAGAAAAAGTGAAGTTTGACGAAAAAGCTGCCAAAAAAGACATCGACAACCAAAAAGCCGCCGCCCTCAAATACCTACA
>CAYQXB010000052.1:0-1230 GCA_964421475.1 uncultured Candidatus Saccharibacteria bacterium | reverse complement strand
ACAGTAACTTTGTAATAATTTTGGCTAAAGTGTACAATTTGAAGCATAGCTTAGGAGGAATGTCGTATGAGTTCAACATCAGACGAACTATCATCACTGGAAGTTGTTGAGGGGCGCGGTGGGCTGCACATTCCGGCAATGGAGTCACGGATTCAAGGAGTTGACGGAACGGGCACCTATGAAGACCATGATGTTCGTGATTTTTTTCGGTTGCTTACGGAGCTGAATGGCTATGAGCATCCAAAAGATAGTTATGGTAATCTCGGAGATGTTGAATACGATAATGTACTGATCGTTCCGGGGAATGACCGTGGCAAAGATCCACTCATTGTCAGGAGTCGTTGCCGGTTAAATCCCAATTGGCAGGAAGAATTTGACGAACAACGTCGGAAATCGTGGCGAGGAGTTAGCGCCAGGATGGACAGCAAAAGCAATGAAGATCATGGGATATTCGCGCTTCCAGATACGGTGGCGGGACCACCTATACCCCAGGTGCGCGTGTATTATAATCATTTGATAGGTACGAGCGAACCAGGATTAAGGAATAATCCAATAGATATTTTGCCGCAGGGGAATCAAAATGAGCGGCTACAAATTTATGACATGCTGCCAAGTACCGAAGACGAGCCAATCCTTGACAGGCGATGGGAAATTGCCGAACAGCGTTATTCTGACGCGATAAAGCTGGTGATTGATCGAGCGACTGCGCTGCTACAAGATTAACGCAGCGAAAACCTTTTGTTTTCTTGACCTCTGTGCTAGTATTTATGAGTTAAGTTAATAGAGGAGAGGGCGAGCAGACGTGGCAAAACGTCCGACTAAGTATATTTTTGTGACAGGTGGAGTTCTTTCGGGACTCGGCAAAGGTATCACCGCCGCCTCAATTGGCAATCTCTTGAAAGCCCGCGGGCTCAAAGTAAATATTCAAAAATGTGATCCGTATCTAAATGTTGATGCGGGTTTGTTAAATCCACGCGAACACGGTGAGTGTTTTGTGACAAAAGATGGGGCGGAGACCGACCTCGATCTCGGTCATTATGAACGATTTTTAGATCAAGAACTAACACGCACAAGCTCGTTGATGAGTGGCCGGGTGCTGCTAAAAGTAATTGAAGACGAACGCGCGGGCAAATACGAGGGCGATGACGTACAGATTATTCCGCATTTTACAGGGGCAATCCAACGATTCATTCAGGATGCAGCGGACGGTTTTGATGTGCACATTGTCGA